>NZ_CALKQY010000073.1:0-103736 GCF_937990675.1 Hoylesella shahii
AGTAAGTAGTAAAGTAGTAAGGAGTAAAGTAGTAAGTAGTAAAGTAGTAAGGAGTAAAGTAGTAAGTAGTAAAGTAGTAAGGAGTTGTTTTTAAGGAGTTAAGAAGTTATGGAGTTATGGAGTTAAGCCTTATGCGTTGTTGCAGAGGGGCGAACTTTCTCGTAAACTCACTAACTCTTCAACTCATCAACTTATAAACTGAGAAACTTATCAACTCATAAACTCAATAACTCTCCACTTCATAAACTCAATAACTTACCAACTCATCAACTTATAAGCTCAATAACTTACCAACTTACCAACTCATAAACTCATAAACTCATCAACTCAATAACTTACCAACTCATAAACTCATAAACTCAATAACTTACCAACTCATCAACTTATAAACTCAATAACTCATAAACTAAAATAGGAATGAAACATCTTCTATTAGCTGCGGCCTTAAGCTTTTCGATGCTAAGCGCCCATGCAGCAGATGCCAACTACAATGTAGTGCCACTGCCCAAGAGTGTTGTGATGGTCAAAGGTCAGCCTTTTAACCTCACAAGTGCAACAACCATCGTGTACGAAGGTACTAACCCCGAGATGAAACGCAACGCACGCTTCCTCTCTGAGTACATCCAGCAGTCAACTGGTATTAAAACCACCCTGCTAGATAAACGCGACAAGAAGGCTGCAGCCATTGTTTTGGTTATCAATCCCAAAGTGCAGGGCGACGAAGCTTATCGCCTTACTGTTAACAACAAGCAGGTAACCATCGCCGCTAGCACTCCTGCTGGCGTGTTCTATGGCATTCAAACCCTGCGTAAGTCGTTGCCCGTGCAAACCAATGGCGCCGACATCACTCTGCCTGCAGTAGATATTGCCGATGCTCCACGCTTTGGCTATCGTGGTATGATGCTCGATTGCGGTCGCCATTTCTTCCCCGTTAGCTTCGTTAAGAAGTTCATCGACATCTTGGCTATGCACAATATGAACGTGTTCCACTGGCATCTAACCGAAGACCAAGGATGGCGTTTGGAGATTAAGAGCCATCCCGAACTCACAGCTAAATCGTCAATGCGCTCGGGAACGGTAATTGGTCATAACGCTACTGTGGATGATAGCATCCCTCATGGTGGCTTCTACACCCAACAAGAGGCTCGCGACATCGTGGAATATGCTCGTCAACGCCATATCACCGTTATCCCCGAAATAGATATGCCCGGTCACACGCTGGCTGCTTTGGCTGCTTATCCCGAACTGGGTTGTACGGGTGGTCCCTACGAAGTGGGCCATCGCTGGGGCGTTTATAAGGATGTTTTGTGCCTTGGTAAAGAGAGCACATACAAGTTTGTGCAAGATGTTATCGACGAAGTGGTTGACATCTTCCCCGCTAAATACTTCCATATCGGTGGCGACGAGTCGCCAACGGTGATGTGGGAAAAATGTCCTAATTGCTTGCAAAAGGCTAAAGACGAAAACACCGACATCAAACACCTGCAACAATACTTCACCAACAGAATTGAGAAGTATCTTAACAGCAAGGGTAAGAGCATTATTGGATGGGACGAAATTCTCGAAGGCAAAATCAATCAAAGCGCCACAATCATGAGCTGGCGTGGTGTTGAACCTGGTCTTAAGGCCGCTAAGCAGGGACACGATGTGATTATGACTCCTAGCTCGCATGTTTATTTCGACCATTATCAAGCTAAAGAAACTAAGCACGAACCCGATGCAATCGGCGGATGTTCGCCTGTTGAGAAGGTTTACTCTTACGAACCATTGCCCGAAACACTCGATGCTGAGGCTAAAAACCGCATCAAGGGTGTGCAAGCTAACCTCTGGACTGAGTACATTCCTTTCACCACACAAGCCGAATACATGGTGCTGCCACGTATGGCCGCATTGGCTGAGGTGCAATGGACGCCTGCCGGACAGAAAAATTTCGACAACTTTAGCAAGCGCGCACTGCGCCTGAGCGACCTATACGACCGCTATGGCTATGTGTATGCTCGCCACTTGTGGAAAGAAAAGGCCATTCCCACATCGGCCCTTTGGTAAAATACATCGCAACGGCAGTTGTCTCTCTGCTCTCCTAACCTGGGAGCAGTGAGATAACTGCCGCTTTTCTTTATCTTATTTATTTAGCCTTGCATGTTAAGGCCCATCCCGTATCTTCTTAATAGTATCCCACACATGCACAAAACATTCTTCGCCTTGCTGCTCATGATGGCATCGCTCTGTTTCACACAGGCACAGGCGCAAACCGTTATCCCGCAACCCAAGGAGATAACCATGGGTAAAGGCTTCTTCACCATTAAGCCCAACACGCCTGTTGAACTGAACTTCGAGGGCGAAGAGGCACGCCAAATGAAGGCCTACATACGCCAAACCTTGGGCTTGAAGGTGTTTAAAGGAAAGTTCATCAGTAAAGTTCCGGCCATAAGCCTTAACTTGTTGCGGATAAAAGAGCCGTCTTGCTACGGTAGAACGTTCCCCGAATATTATACCCTAGACGTAACGCCCGAACGAATAACCATCATGTCGCATACCACAACAGGTCTGTTTTATGCCTTGCAAACCCTTCGGCAGCTTATGGTAGACGGCAACAAGGTGGCTTGCGCCAAGGTAAGCGACGAACCAAGATTTGCTTATCGCGGCATGATGCTCGACTGCTCGCGCCATTTTTTCACACCACAGTTTATCAAAAAGCAAATTGATGCCTTGGCCTACTTCAAGCTTAACCGCTTTCATTGGCACTTAACCGATGGCGGTGGATGGCGTCTGGAGGTGAAGAAATACCCCAAACTGATTGAAGAAACGGCTTATCGAACACAAAACGACTGGACTAAATGGTGGCGCGAACACGACCGGCGTTACTGCCATGCCAGCGATTCGGGCGCGTATGGTGGATATTACACACAAGACGAAGTGCGCGACATCGTGGCTTATGCAGCTAAACAGCACATCACCGTTATTCCTGAGATTGAAATGCCTGGCCATAGCAACGAGGTGTTCGCGGCTTATCCCAACCTCACTTGTGAGGGAAAGGCCTATACCAGTCCCGACTTCTGCCCTGGTAACGATAGCGTTTTCACCTTTCTCGAAGGGGTTCTCACCGAGGTGATGCAGCTCTTCCCCTCTAAATATATCCATATTGGGGGCGATGAGGCATGGCAAGAGAAATGGAAATCGTGCCCCAAATGCCAAAAACGAATGAAGGATGAGGGACTGAAAGATACGCATGAACTACAAGCTTACTTCATCATGCGCATCGAAAAGTTTCTTAATGCACACGGTAGAAAGTTGCTTGGATGGGACGAAATAATGCAAGGACAACTGGCTCCTAATGCTGCTGTGATGTCGTGGACGGGCGAAGAGGCTGGCTTGAAGGCCGCAAAGGCGGGGCATCATGTTGTGATGACACCTGGCGCTTATTGCTATCTCGACATGTATCAGGATGTTCCTTTCACCCAACCGAAGGCAATGGGCGGATATGTTCCACTCGAAAAGGTGTATTCTTACGAACCTATCGCCAACAAAGAGGCGGCTACCATGCTCGAAAAATATGTTGATGGCGTGCAAGGTAACCTCTGGACCGAGGAAGTACCCACTCCCGAACATGCCGAATACATGCTTTATCCACGTATGCTGGCTATTGCCGAGGTGGGATGGACACGCAATCGACCAACTTACGATAACTTCCGAAACCGCACTATTCATGCTCTAGAACGCATGAAGACGATGGGTTATAACTTCTTTGACCTGCGTAACGAACGCGGACGACGAAAAGAATCGCTTTCGCCAGTTAAACATCTGGCTCTTGGCAAGCCTGTTACCTATCGCGCTAAATACACGGAGAAGTATCGCGCAACTGGTGATGGCGCTCTAACCGACGGACAACGTGGCGACTGGGTGTTTAAAGGAGACCGCTGGCAAGGCTTTATTGGTGGCGAATGTATGGATGTGGTGATTGACCTTGGGGCTGAAACTGAACTCCACGAGGTGTCGGCCGACTTCCTGCAATCTATGGGTGTGGACATTGCTTTCCCTGATAGCGTTGAACTATTAGTGTCTAACGATGCTCAAAACTTCACTTCATTGAGTCGCCGAGATGTTCCTCAACACGATAAACGCGAATATTTCATCGAACCCTTCACTTGGAAAGGCAACGTAAAGGCTCGCTATGTACGCCTTAAAGCCAAACAAGGAGCCGAAGGCGGATGGGTGTTCTGCGATGAAGTGAAAGTATGGTAAGAGCTTTTAAAGGTGAAAAGGCTTTTAAAGGTGAGAAGGTGGAAAGGTGAAAGAGTGAAAATGGCTTTTAAAAGTGAAATGATGGAAAGGTGAAAGGCTGATAGAATGAAAAGGGGAAAGAGTGACAATGGCTTACTTAAACGATGCATTTGGCTTAACTCCTTACTCCATATCTCCTTACTCCATAACTTCTTACTCCATATCTCCTTACTCCTTACTCCTTACTCCATATCTCCTTACTCCACAACTCTTCAAAATAAATTCAAACAACATATTATGCGACTATTTTTCATTGCCGTATTATCGGCCATTTCGCTTGCGATGCAAGCTCGTGACACGCTTTTTGTGCAACAGCCGCAGTATCCCATACTCATCGAACGCCACGACAATATACTGATGTTAATGCGTATCGACGCCAAAGAGACGGGAACACTCAATGCCCTAACATTGGATTTGGGCAGCGCACCACGCGAACAAATTAAATCTTTGAAGCTATATTACGGAGGCACCGATGCTCGCCAAGACTATGGCAAACGGCGTATGATGCCCGTGGAATATATCACCAACTTCACACCAGGCCGTACAATGGAGGCCATCCCTTCGTATTCGGTGAAGCAAGACGAGGTGCAACCCACGCAAACCACTGTTACGCTGCGTAGCAAACAAAAGCTTTTCCCTGGATACAACTTTTTTTGGGTGAGTATCGAGATGCAACCCACAGCTGCCTTGCACACCACATTCAACATCGCCTTGCGCGAAGCTCTCGGCGATAACAATCCACTGACGGTTGAAAACGTGGGTCAACCCACTCCGCTTCGCCGTATGGGTATCGGTGTTAGGCATGCTGGAGACGATGGCGTATCGGCTTATCGCATCCCAGGATTGGTTACTACCAATCGCGGAACATTGCTCGGCGTGTACGATGTGCGGCATAATAGCAGCGTAGACTTGCAAGAATATGTCGATGTTGGGCTTAGCCGCAGCACGGATGGTGGTCGTTCGTGGGAGCCGATGCGTCTTCCCATGGCCTTTGGCGAGACTGGCGGACTGCCCAAAGCACAAAATGGTGTGGGCGACCCCAGTATTCTGGTAGACACGAAGACCAATACCGTGTGGATTGTTGCTGCTTGGACACATGGCATGGGTAACCAAAGGGCATGGTGGAGCTCGCAACCTGGCATGGATTACGACCATACCGCACAACTCATGCTCGTTAAAAGCGAAGACGATGGTCAAACTTGGTCGGAACCCATCAACATCACTTCGCAAGTGAAAAAGCCCGAATGGTATTTCCTCTTGCAAGGACCTGGCCGTGGTATCACCATGACCGACGGCACATTGGTTTTCCCCATACAGTTTATTAAGGCCAATCGCGAACCCTCGGCTGGCATTATGTACAGCAAAGACCGTGGTAAAACATGGTACATCAACCAGCCCGCACGAGACAATACCACCGAGGCGCAAGTGGTTGAAGTGGAAAAAGGCGTGCTGATGTTGAACATGCGCGACAACCGCGGAGGAAGTCGTGCCGTGTGTACAACACGCGACCTTGGCGCCACTTGGACCGAACATCCCTCTTCGCGCAGTGCTCTTATCGAACCCGTTTGTATGGCTAGTATCATTAGTGTTAAGGCTAAAGACAATGTTTTGAAACGCGACATCTTGCTTTTCTCTAATCCCAATTCTACCAAGCACCGCAACAACATCACCATTAAGATGAGTCTTGATGGCGGAAAAACGTGGTTGCCCGAACATCAAGTGTTGCTCGATGAAGGTTTTGGTTGGGGTTACTCGTGCCTAACGATGATAGACAAGGAAACCATTGGCATTCTCTACGAAAGTAGTGTGGCCCAAATGACCTTCCAACGCATTCCGTTGAAAGACTTGATGAAGTAACACGCGTGTGCTTTAACATGGTTAAATAAAAAGACTATGGCCGAGAACCCCCATTTGGTTCTCGGCCGTTTTGTGTTCTATCGTCCCCTTTTTTCAATATCTACCTACAAAAACTATTGTGTCAACGCTCTAATGCAAAACAAAAATCGGGTAAACGCCCTTTAAGTCTAGTTGTTTTTTCTATAACTCCACACTGCCCATGTACCCATAATCGTTGCCATCGATGTGAGAAAGGCGAGTTGGGGGAGGATGCCACTTATTGTTGTGCCACGAATAAACACCGAACGGGCTGCGTCGATATAGTGGCGCACGGGCACTATCCACGTAAGTGTTTGTGCCCAAGTGGGCATGCTGTGCACAGGTGTAAACAATCCGCTTAGCAATAACATGCAAACCATGATGCCCCACATCATGAGCATGGCTTGTTGCATATTGTCGCTGTAGTTGCTAACAATGAGTCCGATGCTACTAAAGATGATGGTGAGCAGAACCATTAGCAGGTAAAGCAGGGCGATGTTGCCAACTGGCACAATGCCATAAAACGCCCATGCCAGCAGCAAACACATGGTGTAGACCACCAAACCAATGCACCAATAGGGCAATAGCTTGGCTGTGATAAACTGCATTTTGCCCACGGGCGTTACGTTTATCTGCTCGATGGTGCCCGCTTCTTTCTCGGCAACGATGTTAAGAGCTGGCAAAAAACCGCAAACCATAATCATTATCATGGCCATAAGGGCAGGAATCATATTTACTTTGTAGCTCTCGTGGCGATTGTATAGGGTGGTTGTGGTGATGGTTGGCTGGTGGCGCGAGGGTGGGGGGAGGTTATTGAGGTTTGTACTCGTTACGATGTTAGCTAGATAAGCGCTGCCCAATCCGCCCTTCGTGCCGTTGGTGGCATTGGCTGCGATAAACACTTGCAGATTTTTACCCAGTGTTTGTTCTCGTTCAAAGTGTGGGGGTATAACCATCACCACATCTGTTTGCCCCTTTTCCACGCTTTTTATTGCTTCGGCATACGATGATGTCATGCCGTTGAAGTGGAAATAAGAGGAGTGTTCAACTTTATTTATGATTTGGCGCGACAGTGTTGAGTGGTCGTTGTCTACGATGGTTACTGTTACGTTGCGCACTTCTAAATTGGTTATCCAGGGTGTTATGCCCATAATCATAAGTGGAAATAACACCACCAACCGCATAACAAAGCCGTTGCGACGTATCTGTATCCATTCTTTTTGTAGGAGAGATTTGAACATATTAAAGGATTTAGTGGCCTCACCCCCCCGACCCCTCTCCAAGAGGAGAAGGGAGTGAAATGCCTTGTTTGGGCGTGTTTGTTATGTTTGTTAGTCCTTGTAATTGCCTTACATACTTTATTGTTTTCCCTTGTTGTTGCCTTACATATTACTTCCCTCTCCCCTTGGAGAGGGGCTGGGGTGAGGCTTTTCCCCCTTGGAGAGGGGCGCGGTTGAGGCTATTCTAACCTAATTTTAAACTTCTTCAATGCAATGCACAGTGCCAATGTTGCAATTGAGATGAGCACAACCATTTCTTTTATCACCATATCTAGCCCCACGCCCATAATCATAAGTTTGCGAATGGCGGCGATGAACCAGCGGGCGGGGATGATACAAGACAGCCATTGCAACACCTGTGGCATACTTTCTATGGGGTAGATGATGCCCGAGAGCAACATGGTGGGCATTAACATCATCATACCCGATGCCAATAAGGCCTCTATTTGGGTGGTGGCAAGCACGCTGATGAGCAAACCTAGGCTCAATGCTAAGAACACATAGAGCAGGCAAAGCGTGAAGATGGCAGAAAGATTGCCCGACAGCGGTACGCCTAAAACGAAATTGGCAATGCAGAGAATGAGACTTAGAATAATCACCGACAACATTAAGTAGGGCACGGCCTTGGCTATGAGCACCAGCAAGGGGCGCATTGGCGACACGAGTAGCACCTCCATTGTGCCACGTTCTTTCTCACGAACGATGCTCACGGCCGTCATCATGGTGCAGATTATCAGCAACAGAATGCCCATGATGCCTGGCACAAAGTAGTAAGCACTTTTCATTTGGGGGTTATACAGCAGTCGGATGTTTGTTGTTGGCCTTGTTTCTACCCCTGCTTTGTGCTGTTGTTGCAGTGTTTGTGCAATGATTTGCGAGGCATAAGCGGTTTGTAGATGCGACATGTTGGGGTCTACTCCGTCGGTTATTATTTGTATTCGCGCCCCTCCATCATAGCGATGGCGGTCGAACCCAGGCGCAAACACCAGCGCTAGGTCGGCTTGCTGGTTGCGAATAAGTTGCGTGGCAGCCTCTACGGTGGGAGCGTTGTGGGTGTGAGTGAAATACTCTGAGGCATCAAGCCGTTGGAAAATCTGTTGTGCTTCGTTGTTCCAGGGTGTGGTTACAGCCACAAGGCGCACGTTTCGCACATCGGTTGAAATGGCAAAACCAAAGAGCAACATCAATACTAGTGGCATGCCAAAGAGTATGAGCATGGTGCGACGGTCGCGTAAGATGTGGCGTATCTCTTTGTTTACGAACGAAAAGAAAATTTTCATCATTCACTCCTTTCTGCATTACGGGCAAGGAGGGTAAACACCTCGCCCAAATTCTCTTTTGCGTATTGTCGTTTTAGTGCCTCGGGTGTGTCTAATGCACGTATCTTTCCATCCACCATGATAGACAAGCGGTGGCAATATTCGGCCTCGTCCATATAGTGTGTGGTAACAAAAATGGTTATTCCGCTCTGTGCAGCCTCGTAAATAAGCTGCCAAAACTGATGTCGTGTGTTGATGTCTACACCGCCTGTGGGTTCGTCTAAGAACACCACTTCGGGCCGATGCAATATGCTTACCATGAAAGCTAGCTTTTGTTTAAAGCCTAGGGGGAGCGTTTTAACCAGTCGGTTGGCCTCGTTTTGCAACGTGAGTTTGTTTAGTAGTCGTTGGGTTTCGTGTTTAATGTCGGCTGGTTTCATGCCATAGATGCCGCCAAAGAGTCGGATATTCTCGGTAAGAGTGAGGTCTTCGTAAAGCGAAAAACGCTGACTCATGTAGCCTATGCGCCGCTTGATGGCTTCGTGTTGCGTGCTAACATCAAAACCGGCCACGGTGGCTTGTCCGCTTGAAGGCATACTAAGGCCCGAGAGAATGCGCATTGCCGTGGTTTTGCCTGCACCATTGGCACCTAGAAAACCAAATATCTCGCCCCGTTGCACATCGAACGAAATATCGTCTACGGCATTAAACGTGCCGAAGGTCTTTACCAAATGGCTCACATGGATAATGGTTTCGTTCTTGCAGGCATGGTTGTTGGCGCTTGGATGGTTGTTGGATGGTTGTGGTTGGCACTCCTTATTAATATAGAAGGGGTGCATCTCGTTGGGCGTTTGCGGTGCATGGGGCGTGGTAAGTGCCGATGGAAGGGGTGGAGAGGTGATGTCGTCGCAGCGGTTTATCTCCTCTTGATAGGGCGTAGAAACAAGGATGGTGATGCCTTGTTGTTTCAATCGGGCAAGCATATCCCAAAACTCGGTGCGCGAAACGGGGTCGACACCTGTGGTTGGTTCGTCTAATAGCAGCACGCTGGGTTGGTGGATAAGTGCGCAACTAAGGGCTAGTTTTTGTTTCATGCCACCTGATAGTGCACCGGCTCGCCTGTTCTTAAAGCGTTCAATTTGTCCGTAGATGTCTTTAATGATGGGATAGCCTTCCTCAATGGTTGTACCAAAGAGTGTGGCGAAGAAGCGTAAGTTCTCTTCAACGGTAAGATCGGGGTATAGACTAAAGCGTCCTGGCATGTAACCCACGCGCTGCCGAATGTGTTTCAGTCCACTTACTACGTCGAAACCATCTACCGATGCCGTGCCACTAGAAGGCAAAATCAAGGTGGCCAAGATGCGAAACATCGAGGTCTTGCCTGTTCCGTCAGGGCCAATAAGTCCGTGCAGCGACCCTTTGGCCACGCTAAACGAGAAATCCCTCAGGGCTTGTATCTCGCCATAGCTTTTGCAGATGTTGTTTACTTCGATGGCGTTCATAACTTCATTTCTCCATACATGCCAATCTTGATGTAGCCATTGTTTTTCACACTCACCTTTACGGCGTACACTTGGTCGGCCCTTTCGTCGTTGGTAAGAATACTTTTGGGGGTAAATTCAGCCTTTGGCGAAATCCATGTAACAAGACCTTGGTAAGTGTGTTGGGTGTTGTTGCCATAATCGGCAAATACCTTTACACGCTGTCCCACGCGCACTTTGGCCAGCTGTGTGGAGGTAATGTAGGCGCAGAGGGTCATGTTTCGCGTGTCGGCCACCTTGAAAAGCGGTCGGCCAATGGTTGCAAACTCACCCTGTTCGGCATATTTCTCTAGCACAGTTCCTGTTATTGGTGATTTGATGCGACATTTTTCCAGTTGGTCCAACACCTCATAACGCTGAATATCGGCAGCACTCATCTGACTGTTTAGGCTTCGAGTGCTGTTTTGCAACAGCGACAATTGCCCCTGTAGTTGTTTTTGCAGCACGGCCACAGCATTCTGTGCATCGTCAAGTTGTTTGCTAGTGGCAGCGCCATCTTTAAGTAAAGCCTCGGTTCGGCGTTGTTCTATAAGGGCCTTATTAATTTGTTGTTGCAGAGCAGCAATTTGTGCTTGCACGTTGGGACGTTGGTTGGCAAGCACCTCCTTGCTGACTCCCATCTGCTTAGCCTTTAGTTGTAGTTGTACAGTGTCGATGAGTCCCACTTGCTGTCCGACCTTAACGGCTGTTCCCTCGGTGAGGTTTAGCACCATCAGTCTGCCCGTTCCTTCGGCCGAAACGGTTACTTCTGTTGCTTCAAAGATGCCCGTGGCATCGTATTCTTTTTCGTTTCCGCCGCAAGCAGCGATAAATACTGCGAGTGCGGCAAGAGTTATTGATTGATGTTTCATATTATTTGTGTTGTTTCTGGCCTCACTACCGTTCCTAACTGACCTCACAACACCCCCTAACCGGCCTCACCCCCAGCCCCTCTCCAAGGGGAGAGGGGAGTGAAATGCCTTGTTGGGGCGTGGTTGTTATGTTTGTTAGTCCTTGTAATTGCCTTAAATACTGTTTTATTTTCCCTTGTTGTTGCCTTACATATTACTCCCCTCTCCCCTTGGAGAGGGGTTGGGGGTGAGGCCGGTTAGGGCGTGGCTTGTTTTGGGATTGTGGGTTCTCCCTTTACATACTTCAAGTTATAAATCCCTTGTAACATCTCCACTTCGTGGGTAGAGCGATTTATTTTTGCGTTGTTTTCGCGCGTTATCTCCTGCAACAAGCTATTGGTGTCGATAATGCCGTTAGCAAGTTTGGCTTCGGCAGCCCGTCTCACATTCTGTCTAAGCACCACAATCTCGTTATCAGAATTTAGAATTTGGCGCTTGCTTTCAATGGCAGCTTGCTGTTTTATCGTTTCTAGCCGATTGTTGAACAAAAATAATTCGCGAGCGTTTTCAATCTCGGCCAGTGATACTTTTAAGCGTTGCATGTTGTTGCGATGTGTGTATAGATTGCCAATGCTCCACGCAAGACGAACGCCAGCAATGGCATTGAACGATGGCGACCTACTGTTCATATCCTTAAACATGTCGAAACCAGGATAACCATAATAGGCTTGCCCGAAAATACTCAATGTGGGAAGCAGCGAACTATGCAATGCGCGTTGCTGCGAAGCCACAAGGCGCAGTTGCAGGTCGATGACTTTAAGCTCAGGCCGAACATCTTCTGCAGTCTCTTGAATATCTGTTGATGTTGGTTTTTCAATGCTGTCGATGCGGTCAACGTTGCAAAACAAAGCCAACATCTGGCAAAGCGCCTGTCGTGCGTGTTGCAGTTCGCTGGTGGTTTGCATGGCCGTTAGTCTTTCGGCTCTCAGTTGGTCAACATCGCTTTGCAAGGCTACGCCTTGTTTTTGCAGTGCAGCAAGTTTGTTTTCATTGCTTAGCAACAGCGTTTGTAGGTCGGTGTTAAGTTGCAAACGCTCGTCGATGAGCAAGATACCAAAATACAAGTCGTTCACTCTTTGGCGCACTTGATAGAGCGAAACATCTGTTTGGGCCTCGTTGGCTTGCTGTTGTAGCAATGCCACTTGCCTTTGTGCGCCAATCCTTCCGCCATCCCACAGCATTTGGTTTACATCAACGCCCACGCGGTATTGTTCTTTAGCAAGTCCGCGCAGGTCTCGACCCATAGCAGTTAGCATGCCGTTAAGTTCACTGGGAAGCTCTGCCACGCGGTTTTGTATTGTGGCTTGGGCTGTTGCTTGCACCTGTGGCAACCATCCTTTCTTCAGGTTGGCGATGGTAAAGGCTGTGGATTGCGCATACAGGGCGCGCCGTTTGATGAGAGGAAAATTGTGTTGTGCTTGCCGTTGGCAAGTTTCAAGCGACACTTGGGCAAGGCAAGCGGTGGCACACAGCAAGGCGATGGATAATAATGTATATTTCATCTTATCTGCGGTTTACTTTTCTTGGTACAAAGTTAGGTGGTTTTAGTAGCGTTGTTGTTATCTTTTACGGCCCAGAAATGTTCTTTTAGTATCTTTATTTTGTGTAGATTTATATTACATTTAGGGTTTAATGATTATCTTTGCGGTGTGTAAAAGCATTTAATATGGAACAGAAAAATATCGAGACACTAACGCTAAAGGAGATAAAAAACCGACTAGAAGGGCAGGTTGCAGCCACTGATATGCCCATGATGGAAAACGGGTTTGCGATGCTTTATGGTGGAAAACGCCAGTTTGGTAAGGCTGCTGTTCCTCATTGTCCTTATCGTTTACCGGGCATTCGCATAGGTCTTTTTATTAAAGGCGAAGCGCAAATAACGCTCAATCTCATCCCTAGGCATCTTAGTGGCAACACCTTAACCTTCTTTTGCGATGGAGCAATATTGCAGATAGATGGTATAAGCAACGATAGCGACGTGCGTGGCGTGCTTGTTGAGCCATGGTTGATGAACGAACTGTTTCCGCAGGGCGTGCCAGCAATGTTTAACGGACAGGTGAAAGATGCACTGATGCCCGTAGACGATAGTACGTTTGCAAAAATTCAGCATCTGTACGAAGCATTGGCACTGGTGCTTCGCGATAAACCCGTATCTCGTTCGGCAGCCTTGTCCATCATTTCGGCCCTGTGTTGTGTGTATAGCGAGTATTATGTTCGTGTGTCAGAGCATCCTGCCGAAGCTCCTTCTAGACAGCGATTGCTGTTTGATGCCTTTATTGCCTTAGTGAATGAGCATGCCAAAAGTGAGCATAATTTGGCTTTTTATGCCGACAAACTATGCTTGTCGCAACGCTATCTAAGTAGGGTGGTGTGGCAAACCAGTGGTGTATATGCCAAGGAATGGATAGACCGCGCTGTGATAACCGAGGCCAAAGTGATGTTGCGACATGGGCAAATGGCTGTTGCGGCCATCTCGGATGCCTTAAACTTTCCTAATCCTAGCTTCTTTAATAAGTACTTTAAACGGCAAACGGGACAAACACCCTTGGCATTTAGGAATGGATAGCATGTGTGTTTTTGGTATGTATAACAGAGAGTGAATGGAACAGATATTGGAACAGAAATAGTTGTAATGCCTGCAAAAAGTGTTCGCATAAGTTGCGAAGGTTGATTATTCTGGATATCTTTGCAAAAAGAAACAGCAAAGATGGAAATAACCTTTGAGCAAGAATATTTGAGGGAGCTGTTTTATTTGGGTAAAACTCATGATTAGAAACATCGTTTTCAACCGCAAGTTATACGGAAGTATATTAATGTGTTGAACCTGATGAGCTCGCTTAATAGTACAGAGGACATGTATCGCTTTACCTCTTTGCATTATGAAAAGTTGGTAGGTGACAAGGTCGGGCGTGAGTCTGTGCGAGTTAATGACCAATATCGTATTGAATTTCGCTCGGAAATTAAATCCGGAGAGCGGATTGTTACCGTTTGCAACATATTGGAATTGTCAAACCATTATAAATAAAATGATATGTCTAGTTTAGGTTATGGCTTTTATGCCACACATCCTGGTGAAGTGCTTAAAGACGAATTGGAGGCAAGGGGCATATCCCAGCGTAAGTTCGCCGAAAGTATCGGCATGGCTTATTCGGTTCTAAACGAACTATTGAATGGGCGTAGGCCGTTGAGTACCACTTCTGCCCTTATGTTTGAAGCGGCTTTGGACATTCCTGCCGAGCCCTTAATGGAATTACAGATGAAGTACAACATGCAGGTTGCACGAAAGGATACTACGTTGGCAACCCGTTTGAAGAAGATAACAAAAGCGGTGGCTAGGTCTTAACGTTGTTGGTACAATGCTG
The DNA here is from genome assembly GCF_937990675.1 of Hoylesella shahii. NCBI lineage: Bacteria > Pseudomonadati > Bacteroidota > Bacteroidia > Bacteroidales > Prevotellaceae > Hoylesella > Hoylesella shahii. The sequence goes on from NZ_CALKQY010000073.1 coordinate 14,489, forward strand.
TTTGTAGTGCTACTACAAGGTGACTTGTACTGTCTTCTTGTGGTGCTGTTGTTCGGTGCTTAAAGACAGTTGCCAACGCTTGTTTCACTTCATCTATTTCAGCTAGCCTTTACGCTGCAATAAGTTAACTTATCCCAACAGAGCGTATTTATTTGTTTTTCATCTGTTTTTTCAGGGATATTTATTAACTTTGCAAGAGTTTAATACGGACATTTTTTTATTTAATTAAATAAGAACAAATTATGGTAATTGAAAAAGTTCATGCGAGAGAAATCCTCGACTCAAGAGGTAACCCTACCGTAGAGGTGGAAGTGACATTGTGTAATGGCGTGGTAGGCCGCGCAAGTGTACCTTCTGGCGCATCTACTGGCGAAAACGAAGCCCTCGAATTGCGCGACGGCGACAAGTCTCGCTACTTGGGTAAGGGTGTTCTCAAAGCCGTAGAGAACGTAAACAACGTTATTGCTCCCGCCCTTAAAGGCATGTCGGTTTGCCAACAACGCAAAATCGACTATAAGATGCTCGAACTAGACGGTACTCCCACAAAGAGCAAACTGGGTGCTAACGCTATCCTTGGCGTTTCGTTGGCCGTTGCTCAAACAGCCGCTAAGGCCTTTGGCATGCCCCTTTACCGCTACATTGGCGGAACCAACACTTATGTTCTGCCCGTTCCTATGATGAATATCATCAACGGTGGTGCCCACTCTGATGCTCCTATCGCATTCCAAGAGTTTATGATTCGCCCCGTTGGCGCTTCTAACGAGCGCGAAGCTGTACGCATGGGTGCTGAAGTGTTCCACGCTTTGGCTAAGAATTTGAAGGCTCGCGGATTGTCTACTGCTGTTGGAGACGAGGGCGGTTTCGCTCCTAAGTTCGACGGTATCGAAGACGCTTTGGACACCATCATGAAATCTATTAAAGACGCTGGCTACGAACCTGGCAAGGATGTTAAGATTGCTATGGACTGTGCTGCTTCTGAATTTGCTGTACAAGAGAATGGCGAATGGTACTACGACTATCGTCAACTCAAGAATGGCATGCCCAAAGATCCTAACGGTAAGAAGCTCACTGCTGCCGAACAAATCAAGTATCTCGAAGAACTCATCACCAAATATCCTATCGACTCTATCGAAGATGGTTTGGACGAGAACGACTGGGACAACTGGGTTAAGCTCACAGAGGCTATCGGTGACCGCTGCCAGTTGGTTGGCGACGACCTCTTTGTTACCAATGTGAAGTTCTTGGAGAAGGGTATTAAGATGGGTGCTGCTAACTCTATCCTTATCAAGGTTAACCAAATTGGTTCGCTTACCGAAACACTTGAGGCTATCGAAATGGCTCATCGCGCTGGTTACACCACTGTTACCTCGCATCGTTCGGGCGAAACAGAGGATACTACTATTGCTGACATCGCCGTTGCTACCAACTCTGGACAGATTAAGACTGGTTCGTTGAGCCGCACCGACCGTATGGCTAAGTACAACCAACTTATCCGTATCGAGGAACAATTGTGCTGCTCTGCTCGCTATGGTTACGAAAGACTGAAGAAGCAATAAGCAGATAAAAGGGATATGCTTGCCAAATAACGGGCCATAGACGCCTAATGGCTTCGCGCCAACGAGATTTGGAAGCGTAACTAATAAGATGGGGCGGCCTGTATGGGTCGCCCCTGTTTTTTATTTAACCTCATTTCCAGCCCTACCAGCCTCACATCCGCCCCTTCCGGCCTCACCCCCAGCCCCTCTCCAAGGGGAGAGGGGAGTAATATGTAAGGTTACAACAAGGGGAAAAAGGCCTCACCCCCAACCCCTCTCCAAGGGGAGAGGGGAGTGGTATGTAATGCAACAACAAGGCAAACAATAAAGAATGTAAGGCTATTACAAGAACAAACAAGCGTAACAACCATGTCCCAACAAGGCATTTCACTCCCCTCTCCCCTTGGAGAGGGGTTGGGGGGTGAGGCCGGTTGGGAGTTGTAGTGAGGCCGATAGGGGAGTGGTGTGAACCTGTTTATTTACTCATTAAAGATTTTATGTACTCAAAACTCTATTTTCTCAGAACCTTAACCCTTGCTCTTTTCGCACTCTTTGCCTTCTCGGGCATGGCGCAAAAGGATGTTTATGGGTTTAAGGTAAAAGACGAAAACGGCCGAATGGTGTCGTTATCAAAGTATCGTGGTAAGGTGTTGCTCATAGTTAACACGGCCACGCATTGTGGGCTAACGCCTCAATACAAACCCTTGCAAGCGCTTTACGAGAAATATCGCGATAAAGGACTGGTGGTTTTAGGCTTTCCTTGCAACCAATTTAAGGGGCAAGCACCTGGTACGAACAAAGAGATTCGTCAATTTTGCGAGGCCAATTACGGCATCACCTTTCCACAATTTGCCAAGATTGATGTGAATGGCAAGAACGCCATTCCGCTTTATCGTTACCTCAAACGCCAGCAACCATTCTTTGGTTACTTGATGAGCGACTCCACACAGCGCGCTGAGTTCGAACGTTTGCCAAAGGATGTGCCCATAAATGTGGAGTACGACATTCAATGGAACTTCACTAAATTTATCGTAGACCGCGAAGGGAAGGTGGTGAAACGCATCGAACCCAAAGACGCGATGGAGTATTTGGAAGAAGAAGTGGCGAAAGTTGTAGGGAAATAAGGATAAAAAACGAGGGACGGTTGGGCTGACTATCCTTGGATAAGGCCTGCGCAAACCTGCTTAATTCCCCCTATATTTCCTACAAGCTAGTGCTTTTGTAAACAGAAATCTGGCCAATCAGTTCTGCTAGGCAGGACCAATTGGCCAGATTTTATCGTTTAAGGATGTTTTATGTCTTATCCAATCATTCGTTTCAGGTCGTCTTCAACGGTGGTGATGCCACCAAGTCCAAACTGTTCTACCAGCACTTTCAGCACGCCAGGCGAAACAAAGGCGGGCAGAGTGGGGCCGATGTGGATGTTCTTAACGCCCAACGAGAGCAGGGCGAGCAAAACGATAACTGCTTTTTGCTCGTACCAAGCAATGTTGAAGGCAAGTGGCAGGTCGTTGATGTCGGCCGCGCCAAATATCTCTTTCAGCTTCAAAGCCACCACAGCCCATGTGTACGAGTCGTTGCATTGACCAGCATCGAGCACGCGGGGGATGCCATTGATGTCGCCGAGGTTAAGTTTGTTGTACTTAAACTTAGCACAACCCGAAGTGAGGATAACCACATCGTGGGGCAATTGCTGGGCAAACTCCGTGTAATAGTCGCGACTGCGCATGCGTCCATCGCATCCGCCCATCACCACAAACTTGCGAATGGCACCACTTTTCACGGCATCTACAATCTTATCGGCCAGTGCAAACACCTGATTGTGGGCAAAACCGCCAACAATCTCACCCGTTTCAATCTCCGTTGGAGCCTCGCAGGTCTTGGCAATGGCAATTACTTCCGAGAAGTCTTTATGTCCATTGGCATCTGCCTCGATGTGTTTCCAACCGGGGAAACCCGTAGAGTTCATCGTAAACACGCGGTCTTTGTAGTTGGCATTGGCCGAGGGTGGAACGATACAGTTGGTGGTAAACACGATAGGACCATTAAATGTGCTGAACTCTTCTTTCTGTTTCCACCACGCATTGCCGTAGTTTCCAACCAGATGCTTATACTTTTTCAGTTCGGGATAATAGTGAGCGGGCAGCATTTCGCCGTGGGTGTACACGTCAACGCCCGTTCCTTCGGTTTGTTTCAGCAGCTCTTCGATGTCGTGCAAGTCGTGTCCCGAAATCAAGATACCAGGGTTTTTGCCCACGCCAATGTTCACTTTGGTTATTTCGGGATGACCATAGGTGGTGGAATTGGCTTTATCTAGCAGCGCCATAGCCGTTACGCCCCACTTGCCAGTGTCGAGAACACAGTTTAGAAGCTGGTCCATTGGTGCATCAGGATTAGCGATAAGGGCCAGTGCATCGCCCATAAAGTCGGTTATGGTGGTGTCGGTATAACCCAATCTGCCTGCATGTTCGTAGTAAGCGGCCATACCTTTGAGGCCCAGAACAATTAGTTCTTTCAGCGAGCGCAGGTCTTCGTTCTCGTTGCGCAGCACACTTTCCTTACGGCTTTGTGCCTCGTAGTCGGCCTTTTCGCCGCCCCACACAATCTCGTGGTAATTAGGTAGCTCCACATTATGCTCCTTAGCGATGGCCAACAATTGCTTTTTCAGTGCGATACCCTTATCAACGCGGTTAAGGATGCTAGCATCATCGAAGTTGGCATTGGTGATACAAGCGAACAATGCGTCTACAAAATAGGAGTCAACGCCTGCAACACTCTGTGCGCCAGTCTTGCGAATGGCACGGTCGATGGTGGCAACGCCACGCACAACGCCAAGAAGAAGGTCTTGATAATTGGATGTTGAAGCCTCTTTGCCGCATACACCCTTAATGGTACAGCCCGTACCTTTAGCTGTTTCCTGACATTGGAAACAAAACATTTTATTCTCTATCATGCTGTTTTTGTATATTATTGCTTTGATTTTCGCCTGCAAAATTAATCGGTAAAGCAACGAGCAAAGGGTAACAAATGTGTCCGAAGCGTGGTTAATGTAAGTTAAATTCTCTTTCGATTACCCTCGATAAACTTTGCCTACCTACCAAAATGCTATGTATTGAGCATATCTCGCGCGCGTATATAATTAAGGAGTGGAGGGTGTTGTAGTAGCTAATTTCAGCTCGGTTTGCGCTTGTTGCGCCCTCAAGTGCAATGCAAAGCTGTGTGTACTGTTGTTTGGGGCTTGATAATGGTCGTAGTTTAATTTACATTAAATATCAAAAAAATGCAACAACATTGGTAGTAATTTTGTATCTTTGCCATGAGCGATGCGTAATAAACAAGTTGTGTCGTTAATGGAGGTGACAGAGAGTGCACCTTTAAGCATGGCTGATTAGGCGCACGGCGCTCTAAAGCCTGCCCATAATGGGTAAAAGGGGTGCCCCATTTGGTGTAACATCCCCCCATAGAAGCAGCAATATCTTAAACCAATGACATGAATATTGTATGGACGAAACTGGTAACAACTTTGAATTTGAAATATGCGCAAACAGTGTGGAAAGCTGTTTGGCGGCCCAAGAGGGAGGAGCCAACCGCGTAGAGCTATGCGCTGGCATCCCAGAAGGAGGCACAACGCCGTCATATGGCGACATTGTAATGGCTCGCCGATTGCTTTCCAAAACCAAGCTGCATGTTATCATTAGGCCGAGAGGCGGAGATTTCACCTATTCGGACCTTGAAATGGACATCATGGAAGCCGACATCGAAGCTTGTAAAAAGGCTGGTGTAGACGGAGTGGTGTTTGGATGTCTAACTCCAGAGGGCGACATCGATATCGAAAAAAACGCTAGATTGATGGCTCGCGTGGGCAACATGGCGGCTACTTTCCATCGTGCGTTCGACAGATGTCGTAATCCGCTCGACGCATTAGAGCAAATTGCTAAACTGGGATTTAGCAGGGTGCTTACTTCAGGCCAACAAAAAACAGCCGAAAAGGGTATCCCCTTGCTCTATAAACTGCATAAAAAGGCTGGCGATAGCATAGCCATTATGGCCGGATGCGGTGTAAACGAACGCAATATCTTTAAAATTCACAGCCAAACAAATGTAACTCAGTTCCACTTCTCGGCGCGCGAATCGGTGCAATCGCCTTGCGCATACATGGGCGGAAGCGTGAAAATGGGCGGACACGACACCGATGAAAGCTATCGCGAGGTTACAACGGCGCGCCGAGTGAGCCACACCATCATGGAGCTGCGCAATGGCAAATATCCCTCGTAACCTAGATACGCACATATGGGATGTTACAAAAGTAGTTATAAAAACGAGTTAACGCCGCTGCAGAGCGTTGTTTAAAAAATACATTTTTTCCTTCTTTAGTGCGCTCGGCTCTCGCCCTAGCCAACGTGTTTGCTGACATGTGGTGGGCGAGAGTGCGAGACACATGGGCGGAAAGGCCCAATGACCGCGCTGTCGAGGAAGCAAAACGCTCGGCATGGCTAACAAACCATAACCAATTTATCTTCCATCAACAAAAAAACTACCTCAAAATGAGAAAGCTATTGCTATCCCTTCTCTTTGTCTTGGCTGCGTTCAACGCCGCTAGGGCTGGCTATTACCATTTCATCTCAGATGATAAATATCGCGCACAGGTGCACAACGACTTCAATAAGAAGATGCAACTGGTGGGGAAAAACTTTTTTAAGGTAACTCAGACCACACCCACGATGGCCGAACAAGAGGCATTGGAATTTCTTTACGCCTACATGCCTTTGGCCGATGTTACTGACTACACCACCGATTTCTATCTCAGCAACGTGAAGTCGGCCTTCAAGGCGCGCGAAGAAATGCCATGGGGAAAGGCTGTTCCCGAACTTCTTTTCCGCCATTTTGTACTTCCTATTCGTGTAAACAACGAAAACCTAGACAACACTAGGGCTGTGCTTTACGACGAATTGAAGAAGAGAATAGAGGGAATGAGCATGACAGAGGCTGTGCTTGAACTTAATCACTGGTGCCATGAGCACGTTACTTACCAGCCTTCTAATGCGCGTACGCTGGCTCCGCTTGCTTGTCTTAAAACAGCTATTGGGCGTTGTGGCGAAGAAAGCACGTTCGCCGTGGCCGTATTGCGAACAATGGGTATCCCTGCAAGACAGGTTTACACCCCTAGATGGGCGCATACCGACGACAACCATGCATGGGTTGAGGCTTGGGCTGATGGCAAATGGCATTTCTTAGGGGCTTGCGAACCCGAACCTGTGCTCAACTTGGGATGGTTTAACCTGCCTGCTTCGCGTGCTATGCTGATGCATACCAAGGCCTTTGGCAACTATCGCGGCCCTGAAGAGGTGATGCTTCGCACTAGCAACTACACCGAAATTAACCTCATTGGCAATTATGCACCCACTGCTCGCATCGACTTTATGGTGGTTGACGCTGCTGGAAAGGCTGTGGATAAAGCTCAAGTGGAGTTTAAAATTTATAACTATGCCGAATATTATACGGCTGTTAACAAGTTTACCGATAACCGCGGACGAACTTTTCTTACCGCTGGCGTGGGCGATATGATGGTGTGGGCATCTAAAAATGGGGCTTACGGCTTTGCTAAGGCTTCGTTTGGAAAAGACAAAAACGTTACTATCCGACTGATCCACAATGCCAAAACAATGGCTAAGAGCATGGTTGGCGCACTCGATTCGGTGAATATTGTGCCTCCCGTTGAAAGCGCTAAACTGCCCGAAGTGACCCCTCAGCAGGCTCAAGCTAATAAAGCCCGACTGGTGAAAGAGGATAGTATAAGGCATGCTTACGAAGCAACATTCTATAAACCCACAGGCGACGGACTGGCCGAAAAGTATTATAAACTGGCGCGTGGCAACTGGAAAACCATTCAGCAGTTTGTAAATAACCATCCCGATAAGCAAGAAAGGGTGCTGGCATTGCTCGAAACACTGCCAGTAAAAGACCTTCACGATATACCTTTGGAAATATTGGAAGACCATTTTGGCGCACAAAGCAATCAGCTTTCGCCACGTGTGGAAGACGAAATGATTATTGCGCCATATAAACAAGCTTTTCAAGTGGCTTTCAATCAATCGCTTGCCGACAGCATGAGGGCTAACCCCACAGTGCTGGTTAACTGGGTTAAGCGTAACATTAGGCTCAATCCCGACACCAAAGCCTTGCGCATTGCGCAAACGCCGATGGGGGTTTGGCGCTCGCGACTCACTGATACTCGTTCGCGCGACATCTTCTTTGTGAGTATGGCACGAAGCTTGGGCATCGAGTCGCGTAAGGATGCCATTACGGGTAAGGTGCAATATAAACGCGATGGCGCATGGGTGGATGTTGATTTTGATAATGCTAGTCAGCAAACTGCGCCCACGGGTGTGCTTAAACTCACCTATCAGCCTGCCTCGTTGCTGCCCGCCGACCCCAAATATTACAGCCATTTCTCGCTTAGCAAGATAGTAGACGGACGTGCTCAACTGCTTAACTTCGACGAGGGCGACGGTAATGACAACGAGGGTACTACCTGGGCAAACACCTTTAAAAATGGATATAGCTTGGATGCTGGCACTTATCTCTTGGTTACGGGGACACGTTTGGCCAATGGAGGAGTGCTGGCCACACAACGTTTCTTTAACATCGCTCCTGGCAAAACCACCGAAGTGGCGCTCAAAATGCGCCGTCCCTCGGGCCAACTCAATGTGCTGGGCAATTTTGATAGCGAGTCGCGTTTCCTCAAAGATGGACAGGAGGTGAGCATTCTCTCACAAACGGGTCGAGGATATTACACGCTTGCGCTGCTGGGTATTGGCGAAGAACCAACTAACCATGCATTGCGCGACTTGGCTAAGGCGCGTGCAACGCTCGATGAATGGGGGCGTCCCTTCGTGTTGCTCTTCCCCAACGAGGCCGATTTGCAACGCTTCAAGAAAGAGAACTTTGGCACTCTGCCCGCCAACATCATTCTGGGTGTCGACACCGATGGTAAGATTAAGCAGCAAGTGGCTAATGCCATGAAACTGGCTAACCCCTCGCAAATGCCTGTATTTATTGTGGCCGACACCTTTAATCGCGTGGTGTTCTGCTCGCAAGGCTACACCATCGGCATGGGCGAACAACTTGAAAAGGTGGCCAAGATGCTCGAAACGGGTAAGTAAATACATGCTTTAAACGCTAAAGTGGCTGCGAATGCTGGCTCGATGTTGCACTTGTGATGTGGAATTCGATAACAGCAAATGGTCTTTAGGCTCGCTAAGGGCTTTGCTGCACCAATCGTGGCGCTGGTAGGCGGTGTTCTGCTACAGAGATAATAGGGAAAGGATGAGTAAGTGGCTTGCACTTACTCATCCTTTTTCTTTTGTTTCGGCTTGCTTTTTTACTCAACTTGGTGGTTAAGGCTCGTACCTTTTATGCTGGTTTGTAGGCTAGTTGTGTGTGGTGTTTATTGGCATAGCTGGTTAAATCTTCAAAACAACCGAATGGCTATGCGCTCGCCAGTAAAACGCCGAATAACAGCAAAGGCTGTATTAGGGGCTTAACCCATTTATGCAGCATTAAGTAAAGCTGTCTGTTTATTGCAAAATGTAAAGATTTAAGACGGGGAAACCCCTCAAAAAGGGCCCTTGTTATTCACCAATCGCTCGAACGATGCGAAATATTCAATTCTCGCGAGGGTTTGTTTTCGCGATAAGAAGAAGGTGTTGCGCATGTATATAAATTTGTTCGGTAAGGAATAAACATGTAAACAATTGAGATTTGCACGCGTTTAGCACCAAAAAGCAAGGTAAAAACCATGAAAACGCATTGCAAACTCGTGCAAAACGCATGGCTAAATGCACCAAAACGCAAGGCTAAATGCAGCAAAACACAAGGCTAAAACCACCAAAACACACACAAAAGTGCAGCAAAACGTAGTGCGAAATGCATAAAGTTGCATATTGCAAAGTGGACTGAAATTCTTAATTTGATGCAAAACTCGGGCTTTGGCGGAGAGAAACAAACCAAAAACGCTGTGTTTTTGGTGCTAAAAACAGAATTTTGGTGGCAGAAAAATTACGGTTCTGGCATAAAATAGAAAGCTGAAATGGTGCAAAACGCAGTTTTGGAGAGAAAAAAGGCGTAAAAATAAATTCTAAAAAGTAGAAAATTGGGGCTAAAACCATATTTTTAGGCTTTATTTTTTGCTAGATTGGATGGCTAAAAATAAGCTGTTTGTAAAACATTTCTAATGCGAATTGTTCTGTAATCTTCTTGCGGTATGTGCGTATTTTGTTTGTACGGTCTATCTTTTATTTCGTGTATTCTCAAGATGCAGTGTGTAACGTTTTTAAAGAACAGTGAAAACCATCTGTTAAGCCGTAAAGTTAAGCGCCAGTTTAGGTTTAAAAACATATCATAAAGTTGAACAAGGTTGGTAAATATTTCTTATATTTGCAAAGCGCATTGACAATGAGCAAGAGATACTAGTCCTAATTAACGAAAACGAATGTACCTATGACTGATAACCGTTTGTCAACTTTTTGTGCCTTGCAAGGCATTGTTATGCCGAGTTTGGGCATAGCAAAAGCCGTGTTTGGCTTGTGCGTTGTGGCCACATTGTTGCTAGGGTCGTGCACCGCAAAACCTTATTCTGAACACTTGCACGGCCTATATGGCAGTAGGCCAATGGTAGTGTGCGCCGATGGCCATAGCACATACCAGCACATTAAACAAGTAGCCACGATTTTACCCCTCACAAAATATATCGCAACACTGATGCATCCGCTGCAACAAGGACTGCCACAAACAAGTTTGGCAACGGCAGAACACTACCCCGACTGCAGCGGTGTGGCTGGCATTGGACAAAATGAGCATCAGAATAAAGACCGATTGGTGGTGGGTGTATTTGCCATTTTGATGGCCTTGTTGCTGCTGGCGCTGGGTGTTGAGGCGATGATGGTGAAGCGAGAAAAACGCAGAAACCGCGAGCTGCTAAAGAAAATGAACCTGATGAACGAACATTTTTACAGCAACGTCACGCATCAAGTGCGCTCAGCAATCACGCTGATATTGGGTTTAAGTAAGGAACTGGGCACCAGTGAGGATTTGCCTTTAGAGGCACAACGCAAAGCGCAAAACATTGAAAAGCAGGGAGAAGGCTTGTACACACTTATCAGTCAGTTGCTGGATGTGGCCAGAGCGAAATCGGCCGATATTAATCCTGGTTGGACCAACAGCGACCTAATGGCGCATCTTGACATGGTGGTTGAAAGTTATCGCCAATATGCCGAAGGGCGAAACGTAAACCTGCAGTTTGTTGGCGAAGGGAAAATACAAACCGACTTTGTGCCCGAATATATTAATAAGGTGATGAACAACCTGCTGTTCTACGCCTTTAAATTCACACCTCATTATGGTTCGATAACGGTAAAGATGGTGCGCAAAGGCTCTTCGGCGGTTATTATTATCAGCGATACAGGGCCTGGGGTGGCACCAGAGATTGTTCCGCACATCTTTGAACCCTTCTCAAGGATGGGCGGAGTGGGACCGCAGGTTGGACCAGGTATTGGTTTGGCCTTTGTGAAGTACATCGTTGAGGCACTGGGAGGCGACATTACTTTAGAAAGCGAGTTGCAAAAGGGTTGCATCGTAACGATTAAACTGCCCATAAAAAACGAGTGCAAATCTACTACCTTGGGCGCAGAAATGGTGAATACACCCTTGTTGCCCGCAGAAACCGAACCACTCGACGACGACAATACGCCCTGTAACGACGAACAACGCGTGCTGGTGGTGGAAGATAACGCCGACCTGGCCGCATTTATCGGTTCGCTGTTTGCTAATCACTACGCCGTTTATTATGCCTGCAATGGCACCGAAGCCATGACAAAGGCGATGGAACTGGTTCCCGATATCATTATTACCGACCGACTGATGCCAGACATTGATGGACTGGAGGTGTGCAGACAAGTGCGTCAAAGCAATGTGCTAAATCATATTCCCATTGTGGTGGTTACGGGAAAAGTAAACGAGAAAGAGCGCTTGGAGGGCATTAAAGCGGGTGCTGATGCCTATCTGACGAAACCTTTCAACAGCGAAGAACTGATAACAAGAGTGGAAATGCTGTTGGAACGCCACCAGCATTTGCGTAAAAAATATGCCGAAGAAAACAATGCGCCTGCTGAAGAGGATAACCATCGCAATGAAGCCGAACAGCAATTTGTGGATAAGGTTACTTCGTCGGCACATTTCTTATTGGGCAAACGAACGCTCGACGTGAACGCTCTGGCAGATAGTTTGAACATGAGCGTTAGGCAATTCCATCGAAAATTGGTGGCCGTGACAGGTAACACGCCAGGCGCTTTTATCCTAAACTTGAAGATGGAAAAGGCTAAATGGTTGCTCGATAACGAGTTCGAACTAACAATCGAAGACATATCCGACCGCTGTGGCTTTGAACATTCGTCTAGTTTCTACCACGCTTTTAAAAAAGCCTTTGGCTTAACACCTGCCGAATATAGAAAAGGAGGGATGTGAGAAAAGGGAAGCAGAAGCAAAGATAATGACAGAGCGCTTAACGGAGCGTTGCCTAAAAGTGCTTTGCTAAAAGCAAAGTATGTATGTGTAATAAAAAAAAAGCTAAGCAGCGTCTGCACGAAGACTCGGTTATATCTGCACGAGAGAGCAACGGTTACAGCCAAACGCGTCTCACTTGTCTCTGCTAAACGTTTCGTGTTCAAGCCTTTCTCTTGTAAAGAATGGCGTGATAAGCATGCAAATTGGAGTTTGCTGACAAAAGAAGGTGCAGAATTGATGCGCTTTTTAGTTCAGCTTTTTAGCGTCAAGCCGTTTAAATGCTGTGTTTTAGGGCAAACAAATCCCTAGAACACCTTACACACGTCTCCTTTTTTTTGCATTTTCATCATGATTATTCCATCAATTCTCACTAACTTTGCATTTGCTTGCAAACCAATGACAGAGCGAGTGCCGTTGAAGTTGTGCAGGCTAACTAACGAAACCAAATTAAAAAATAGAATGAAAAAGCTTTTCGCTTTGGCCATTGCTATCGTGGCCGGCCTGTCTGTACAGGCACAGAATGTGCAGTTGCATTATGATTTTGGACATCTGAACGACAACCTCTCCGCAAGACCTAAGTTGACCTCTACGGTGGAGATGTTTAAACCCGACAAATGGGGTAACACTTTCTTCTTTGTCGACATGGACTATGCAGACAATGGCGTGGCCTCCGCATATTGGGAAATATCGCGCGAATTGAAATTCTGGCAAGCACCTGTGGCTATTCATGTGGAGTATAATGGCGGATTGGCCAAAGGTGTGGGCTCGTATAACGACGCTTATCTTGCAGGTGTGACTTATAGCTGGAACGATAAAGACTTTAATTCGGGCTTCACATTCACACCAATGTATAAGTATTTGGCCAAACAAGACAAAAAACACTCGTGGCAACTAACCGCCACATGGTATATGAACTTCTGCAATCGCTTGCTCACCTTTAATGGATTTGCCGATTTCTGGGGCGACCGCCGTTTTACAGACGGACAAAATATAGCCATTTTCCTTACCGAACCACAGTTCTGGGTTAATCTTAACCGCATTAAAGGCGTTAGCGACGACTTTAAACTGAGCGTGGGAACAGAATGGGAAATAAGCAATAACTTCGTTAATCAAAACCATCGCTGGTATTGCTTGCCTACGTTGGCTGCGAAGTGGACGTTTTAATAACATAAACGGGCTTGCCCTTAACCCCTCTCCAAGGAAAAAAAGCCTCACCCCCAACCCCTCTCCAAAGGGAGAGGGGAGTAATATGCTATGTAGTTACTAAGTTGATAAGCGAAAAATGCAATGCTATTGCAAGGCATATCACTCCCCTCTCCCTTTGGAGAGGGGTTGGGGGTGAGGCTTTTTTCTTTGGAGAGAGGTTGAAGGTGAGCTCAACTCACAATAATTTTACACAATGTCTTTCTATTCTTTATTGGGCTTCGACCCAAAGAAACAATCGCGCCGCACAGAAATAATGGCTGGCGTAACCACATTTCTCACCATGAGTTACATCCTTGCCGTGAACCCCGACATACTAAGTGCGGCGGGAATGGACAAGGGTGCGGTGTTTACAGCCACCGCTTTGGCCTCGGCCTTGGGAACTTTGTTTATCGCTTTCTTGGCAAAACTGCCCTTTGCACAGGCCCCAGGTATGGGAATCAACGCTTTCTTCGCCTTTACGCTGGTAAAAGGCATGGGCTATTCGTGGGAAGCAGCCTTGGCAGCAGTGTTTGTTGAAGGTATTATCTTTATTATATTAACAGCGCTGAACATACGCGAGCAAATTGTTAAGTGCATTCCTAAGAACCTGCGATTTGCTATTTCGGGCGGTCTTGGCTTGTTTATCGCCTTTATCGGACTGAAGAATGCAGGCATTATTGTGGCCAACGATGCCACTTATGTGGCCTTGGGCGCATTCACCCCAACCGCCGTGTTGGCCTGCGTGGGCATCATTTTGAGTGGTGCCCTGCTGGTGTTGAAGGTTCGTGGTGCACTATTTTATAGCATCTTGATATGCACCGTTGTGGGCATACCAATGGGCATAACCCAAATACCCGAAGCCTTTGTACCCGTTTCGATGCCACAAAGTCTGGCGCCAACATTCCTTAAGCTGGATTTTGCTGCCTTACTCAATATGGATATGATGCTAACGGTGTTTGTGTTGGTATTTATCGACATCTTCAATACCCTGGGAACGCTTATCGGAACGGCAGCAAAAACCGACATGATGGACGAAAATGGTAATGTGAAGAATATCCAAAAGGCCATGATGGCCGATGCCATCGCCACCTCAACAGGTGCTTTGCTGGGCACTTCTACCGTAACAACATACGTAGAAAGTGCAGCAGGTGTGGCCGAAGGAGGGCGAACTGGCCTCACAGCCTTCACCACAGCCATGTTCTTTGTGGTGGCGTTGTTTATGGCTCCGCTGTTTCTTATCATCCCTTCGGCTGCAACAACAGGCGCATTGGTGCTTGTGGGCGTGTTTATGCTCGAGTCGATAAAGAAGATAGACTTGCAAGATATCTCTGAAGCTTTGCCTTGTTTTATCACCGTTTTAACGATGGTGCTTACTTATAGCATTGCCGAGGGTATGGCTCTGGGCTTGATTAGCTATACACTGGTGAAGATTTTGAGTGGCAATTACAAAGATGTGAACATCACACTCTTCATCGTTAGTTCGTTGCTCGTGTTGCGCTATGTGTTCCAATAAAGCTCGTATTGTGCTGCTTGGGGCTTTGCTGTGCATGGCCTTTGCAGCCTTTGGGCAAGAACTGGTGCTGGGTAGCTATAATATAAGGTATCGAAACGATGGCGATGAGTCGAAAGGACATCTCTGGAAGAAGCGTTGCCAGGTGATTTGCGACCAAATTCATTATGAACTTCCCGACGCCTTTGGCGCGCAAGAGGTGCTCAAAGAGCAATTAGACGACCTGTTGCGAGGCTTGCCCGACTATGGTTATGTGGGCGTTGGGCGCGATGATGGGCACGAAGCTGGCGAATTTGCCCCAATCTTTTATCAACGCGAACGTTTGGTTTTGCTAAGTGATGGATACTTTTGGCTGTCGCCCAATCGCACAAAACCATCGCTGGGATGGGACGCAGCATGTATTCGCATTTGCACATGGGCGAAGTTTAAGGTGCGCAAAACAGGAAAAGTGTTCCTTTTCTTCAACCTTCATACCGACCATGTGGGTGTTAAAGCACGCTACGAGTCGGCTAAGCTGGTGATGAGAGCCATCGACGAGTTGGGAGGAAACGATAGTCCAGTGGTGTTAACGGGCGACTTTAATGTTGACCAAACCGACGAAACCTACGCCATTTTCACCGCAAACGGCCAACTAAAAGATGCCTACACCGTGGCAAAATATCGTTTTGCAGAGAACGGAACGTTTAATAGCTTTAATCCAACGCTGAAAACAACCAGTAGGATAGACCATATTTTTGTGTCGCCTAGCTTTACTGTGACTCGATATGGCGTTCTTCCGAATTTCTATTGGACGGAAGAAGAATACACAAAAAGCGAGAAAGGGCATGATGCTCCGCAGCAAATCAATTTTAAACCGCACAGAATACGCACGGCATCCGACCACTATCCTGTGTTTGTGAAGGTGAAACTTAAACCATAGTTTACACGTAAAAGCCTCATCCGCTAAACCTCTTCTCTTTAGAGAGAAATAACGGATGAGGCCTTTTTATATCTTTTGCCTGTAATTACCGCTTGTTGTAGTTAAGACAAAGGCAAATACACGACCAAAGAGATTAGAAATAGACCCAAAATATTTCAAAAGAAAAAGCGAACTTTTGAAGAAAATGAAGATTATCTTTTTGGACAAAATTAGGTCGCACCAGCTAGTAAATGTAAGATGAAAGGCGTAAAAGCGAACAAAAGGGAAGCAAACCTATATCGCGCCTTGTCACTTGAAACAGCAAGCCTATAACAACCCCCAAAAAAATATTGCCCTTTTATTTGGTGCGTATGTAAATAAGTTCTATATTTGCACCATCCATTTGACAAATACTAAGTTTACTAACCCAACCATAAAAAAAGATTACAACCATGGAAGTGGAGAAAATCATGCAAGAACTGGAGCGCAAGCATCCAGGAGAGTCTGAGTTCCTTCAGGCCGTAAAAGAAGTGCTTGTTTCAATAAAGGACGTGTATAACCAACATCCTGAGTTTGAAAAAGCTAAGATAATCGAGCGGATGGTAGAGCCCGAGCGCGTTATTACCTTCCGTGTTCCTTGGACCGACGATAAGGGCGAGGTACACGTGAATATTGGTTATCGCGTGCAATTTAATGGTGCTATTGGCCCATACAAAGGCGGATTGCGTTTCCATCCCTCAGTAAACCTCTCTATCTTGAAGTTCTTGGGCTTCGAGCAAACGTTTAAAAACGCACTCACCACGTTGCCTATGGGTGGCGGTAAAGGTGGTAGCGACTTCTCACCCCGTGGCCGTAGCGAGGCTGAAATCATGCGTTTCTGCCAAGCTTTCATGACCGAATTGTATCGCCATATTGGCCCGAACGAAGACGTTCCCGCAGGTGATATCGGCGTTGGTGGTCGCGAAATCGGTTATCTCTTTGGCATGTATCGCAAGCTTACGCATCAATTTGAAGGCGTGCTTACTGGTAAAGGTCTTGAATGGGGTGGCTCAATCTTCCGTCCTGAAGCAACTGGTTACGGCGCACTTTACTTCGTTAACCAAATGTTAGAAACCAAAGGCATCGATATTAAGGGCAAGACAGTGGCATTAAGTGGCTTCGGAAACGTTGCTTGGGGAGCTGCTAAAAAGGCTACCGAACTGGGTGCTAAGGTTATTACCCTTAGTGGTCCTGATGGTTATATCCTCGATCCTAATGGTATTAGCGGCGAAAAAATCGAATACATGCTCGAACTTCGCAATAGCGGTAACGACGTTTGCGCTCCCTATGCAGACAAGTTCCCAGGCTCAACTTTCTTCGCTGGCAAGAAACCTTGGGAAACAAAGGCCGATATCTACTTGCCTTGCGCAACCCAAAACGAACTCAATGGCGAAGACGCCGACAAAATTTTGGCTCACAAACCCGTTTGCGTTGCTGAAGTTTCTAACATGGGTTGTACTGCTGAAGCTGCTGAAAAGTTTGTGGCTACACAAACACTCTTCGCTCCTGGTAAGGCAGTTAACGCTGGTGGCGTAGCTACTTCTGGATTGGAAATGACGCAAAACTCTCTCCGTCTAGGATGGACTGGTAAGGAAGTTGACGAACGTCTGCACCACATTATGTCTTCAATACACGAACAGTGTGTGAAGTATGGTACAGAAGCTAACGGCTATATCGACTACGTGAAGGGCGCTAACATCGCTGGATTTATGAAGGTGGCTCACGCTATGATGGCGCAGGGCATCGCATAAAAACGTAAAATAAAGAAGAATTAGAGCGTTGCGCACCCGCAACTCTAAGGCAGAAGGATCTGCAATCCGTGCCTAAGCGATGCATCGGGGTGCTTACGACCTCAATAATCATAAACTCAAACAACGTGACGCAATTAAGATACGTATTGTTTGTTGCACTTATCATTGTGGGCTTTATCTCTTTGCATGCACAGCAGAGAGGTAAAGCCACTTTTTATTCGCTCCGAGCAACGGGCGCAAGAACAAGTAGTGGAGAAAGATTGCACCATGATAGTCTTACGTGTGCGCATCGAACACATCCTTTTGGTACACTGCTCAAGGTGAAAAACCTAAGTAATGGCCGTGAAGTGGTGGTGCGTGTAAACGACCGCGGACCGTTTGGACGAGGACGTGTCGTTGACCTTTCGTGGGGAGCTGCTAAGGCTTTAGACATGCTTTCTAAAGGAGTGGTGGCTGTAGAAGTAACGCCATTAAACAAACATGCTGTGTATGCTAAGGATAATAACCATGTTTCAGACAGCGAAACCGACCATCATGCTAAAAAGAAGTCGACTAAAGCTAAGGCGAAAACCAAAGGAAAACACAAAGATAAGCATGCTAAAGGCCATGGGAAAAAGAAGTCTTTGAGCAAAAGCAAACACAAAACTAAGGGAGCAAAGCTCAAAAAGGGTGATAAAAAACACCATGCCACTAAGACAAAAAGCATTGATAAGAAGAGGAAACATGTAAAAACAAAGTCGCATAACGACAAACATAAAACCACAAAATGGAAGAAAGGAAAGAAAAAAACTAAGCACTGATCAACCCTAGAGGCCATCGAGAGAATGCATATTGTGCTCTATTAGCATTTGTTCAATCGTCTTATCACGTAAGTGTGAGCGCTATTAGTATTTGTGCACTCGCCTTATCACGTAAGTGTAAGCGCTTCTTGGTATTCAAATGAGCACCTTTTAACCTAGTTGTTAAACGATTTCGCTTGTGGCGAGCTGCATCTAGGTGCAATGTCTTAACATCAGTGTGGAGCACTTAATTCTTTTCGTACCTTTAAATAAAACTTTATATTATGGACAAACAAAGAAAACAGGAACTTGCCGAACTGAAACCAACGGCAGAAATGATGAACGAAGATCAGTTCTGGGCCATCGTTCAGAAAGCAGTAGACGAAGCTGGCGACGAAGAAGACGAGTATCTCGAAGTTGTGATGCACGAACTAAGCAAGCTGTCGCTTAAAGAAATGGTGGGATTTAGACTTCGCACCGATAAGCTTCTTTATGATAGCTACACTTCTGAAATGTGGTGTGCCGGCTATTTGATGAATGGCGGATGTTCAGACGATGGCTTCGAGTATTTTCGTTTGTGGGTGATATCGCGCGGACGTAAAGTGTACGAAGCTGCTCTTGCTAATCCCGACAACCTCATTGACTATATTGCAGAAGATTCAGATATGGACTTTTTTGAGTTCGAATTGTTCTGGTACGCGGCTATTGATGCTTTCGAAGAGGCTACAGACGCCGACTTATACGATTATATTGACGATGATAACTTTACTACAAGGGAAGGAAATTATCCCAATTTCGAGTTTAATTGGGATGAAGAAGACCCTGAGTCGATGAAGAAATTGTGTCCGCGCTTGTTCGAACGGTTCGATTAACGCGCTTTTTGTGCACAAAACGTTTTGGGCTTGGGTGGATAATGGCTCGTAGAATATGCCTTCCGCTCAAGCCTTTTGTTGCCCTATCCGTATACGCCAATTGGTTATTATACGTCTTACCCCCTATTTTAATCCTAAAAGGTTATTGTCCCACTTATCAAATATCATGAGAAGGTGTTACTTGTTTCTTGTTCATCATTGGCTTGTTTGCTGGTGTTTTGCCAGTCTTATGCTCTGGATGTAGGCTGCTACTCTTACAAATATCCTATATCAAAGGGCTTCATGCACCCAAAACTGTGGGTGTAGGTATTAACCCTCCATTCGGTAGGTACGCCGCTTATCACCTATTTTTATTTTGTTTTCATTGCTTCCTGTCCATCTTTCGTTTACTTGTCGGTATCTTGCCTGTCATATTTCTTTGGTTTAGTGTAAGTTGCCTTCAAGAATAATATAGACAATGTGCTTAATAAAACACAAAATCAAACCAGCTTAACGATTGATTGGGGTTAAATCTGTACCCCATTAATAAGCCAATGCAGGTGGTAGAAAAAAAAATAAGCAGGCTAATCATTATGTATTGATTAGCCTGCTTACCCATTTTTCACTCATGATAGGTGAGAGAGCAGTTATTTAGTTACCGCCTTTTTCACCGTTTCGAATATTCTATTGCCGCGCAAGTTTTTGGCAATAATTGTTCCGTCGGGGGCAACAAGCAGAATTTGTGGTATGCCCACGATAGAATAGTCGTCCATAATCTTCTTTCGGTCGTTGCCTTTAAGTAGAAGGTGGTCCCAAATAGCCCCATCGTCCTTGATAGCTTTCAGCCATTCAGCCCGCTTAAAGTCGGTCGACACGCCCAGGATAGTGAAATTTTTATCCTTAAAAGCCTTATAGGTTTTCAGTAACACGGGTGTTTCTTTTCTGCACCAGGTGCAAGAAGAGCTCCAGAAATCCACCAAAACATACTTTCCTTTAAAGTTAGCCAGACTCACAGGTTTGCCCATTTTGTCTTCTCCCACAATAGCCGGAGCCATCTGTCCAGCAACGGTTAGCGCGGCAGCGTCAAGTTTTTCGGTGGCCAATTTATAATACCAAGTTTGTCTTGCTTCAGCGTTAGCACCCTCAACAGCCTGTCTGGCCCAGGTCAATTCGTCTTTATTGGTGATGTTAGCGTGTTGCAGTCTGTAGGTATAATAGAGATAAAGGCCAAAGGGAGTGCCTTGTTGTCGTTCAATCTCTTTGTTCAACCACTTTCGTTGGTTTTCATAAGCTCGGTCGTATATATCGCCAGTGCTTTCTTTCAAACGTTGCATCTCGCGTTGGTCGTTGCGGTCGCGTGCTGCATAAAACAGTTGGTCTAGCGAATCCAGTCTTTGTTTGTCGCCAGCACTGTCTTTTTGGTGTTTAAAAGTTACGTATAGGTTATTCAATTCCACGTTAGGATTGTTCACCATCAATTGTCCCTTGTTGTTTTTTGCGATGGTTAATTGGTTTTCTCCATTGGCCATAAACAGGTACGAACCTTGTTCGAAGCAAGCCTCCATGTCGTTAAGGTCGAATGTTGGCGAGATAAAGAACAGGCGCGAAGTGAGCGTGTCGTTGTGAAAAGTAAACTTTCCGTCGGTTACTTCAATTGAGTCGAGTGGTTGCACATAGCCATAATGTTCGTCTTGCACAATAAACAAGTACAGTTTTTTGATGCTCTTGTCGGCCACAAGAGCGTTGGCACTAATGCCAACGGCAGCTGCATGAAGCATGAAGCCCAGCATAAGTGCGAGCAATGATAGTCGTTTCATATTGTTATCTTTCGTTTTGTGTCATACTGTTAGCGTTAAACCGCATTACTTTTTGTGGTATGGGCAGCACGTATTTGGGGTCGTTAGGCATTAAAACCCATGTTTCGTTTGCACCAACATGTTTTACGGTGGTGGCAAAACGTGGGTCTAAGTTCAGCCTTTTCAGGTCGATGAGTCGTGTAAAACCATTAAACGCCAGTTCGCGTCGTCTTTCGGCCAGCACAAAGTTCAGCACGCTGTCTTTATCTGTCAATACAACGTGAGTGTTTGTGTGTATGCGATGGTCGCGAAGTTTGTTAATCAGTGCCATGGCACGTTGCGCATTGCCCACTCTTGCTTCGCATTCGGCAGCGATAAGAAACATCTCTGGCGTGCTAATGGCAGTGTTTGCACGCACAAAAGGCGCCCAAATAGCATGTGTTAGTTGTGTGCCACGATATTTATCGGGCATGAAAAGTGCCATGCGCATGTCGTTGCCTGGATACATATTTAGCAAGGTGTCCGAGGGGAACACCTTCGAACTAACACCGAATATATAAGGCGCATACTTGATAAAGATGCTTTCGGGGTTGGCATCGGCATCAGGAACATTGGTGCGTCCAATCATTCCGTTGGGTTTTACCACTGCATATTGGGTTAAATTTAGCAGTGTGTCGTGTCGGGCAATCACCTCGTTGGCAGCCTTTAGAGCATCGACGTAGTTACCCATGTACAGCAAAGTTCGGGCCAAAAGACCGCGTGCTGCATCTTTCGAGGCATGAAAAGCATTGGTGCTAATCTCTGCAGGTAGTGCTTTTTCGGCTTCGTTTAGGTCGGCCAATATCTGTTGGTACACACTTTTCACGCTAGCGCGAGTAAGATTTGTTTGCGAAATGTCGGCATCTAGCAGCAGTGGCACGCCAGGGTCGTTATCGGCTGTGGCTTCGTTATAATGTTTGGCATAACCATTAACGAGATACAGGTAATCCAAAGCACGATTAACGAGGGCCTCTCCGCGTATGGCATTCTTCTCTTCGTTTGTTCCTTCTGTGGCTTTCATCACCTCGCGCACCACCACATTGTTGGTAAATATGCGCGAATAAGCCGAGAACCAAAACGTATCGTCTTCGCCATCGCCAAACACCTCCTTATCAAAGGTGTAAAGACGTTTGAGGTAGGGCGTGATAGTATTCAGTCCAGGCGTGGCCGTATTCACGGCCGAGTCGGGCAGATAGCAGTCGTCTGTGAGGTAAACGGGATAGGTTTCGCCGATTTTTTGGATGTTAGAATGGCTCAACATACTTCTATAGTCGGATGCCGTTTCGGGTATTCGTTCGCCTTTGGGCTTGATGTCGAGATACGAGTCGCAGGCGCTAAGCGTTGTTGCCAGTGCTAATGTGGCCAGTATGTTATATGTTGCTTTCATTTTTGTTTTACGTTTTGGGGGATTATAAATAAAACCTTCGTTGTGCGTTGCCCAGAATTAGAATGTGGCCGACACGCCAAGGGTCCATGTTGCGGGCGAAGGTATGGCGCGCATTCCCCATCCGTAGCCCGTTGTTCCCAGTGCTTCGGGGTCAATGTTGTAGTTGTTGGCCGTCCATCTAAACAGGTTTTGGGCTTGCAGGGTGAAGGCCAGTTGCGACAGATGGCATCTAGAAACAAGCTGTTGTGGCACGCGATAGGTGAGCGACACATGTCTCAGTTTGGCATAATCGGCCTTAAACACGTGCTTGTCTGCAGCATGCCAGGGGTGCACCATTGTTGTTAGGTCTAGTGCATAGCCTGTAAATGCTGGTGTGGCATCGGGGTTTCGTTCGTCTCCGGGTTGTCTCCAGATGTTGTTCATCTCTTTGTTGGGGTTGAGATGTGTGGGTTCCGACAGGTAGGGTGCGGCCTCTGTGCGCAGCACATTGCCACCATAGAACATGAACATGAACGAGAGTTCAAAGTTTTTATACGCAATGGTGTTGCTCAACGACCCGCTGTAAGTGGGATGTCTAGTACCCGAATAGGTCAGATCGGCTAGGTTGCTCACCTGTGCATCTGTTCTGTTTCCTCCGTCAACATAGTAACGGGGTGTGCCGTCTGTGCCCGACAGTCCAGCATAGCGATAGCTAAAGATGGCGCCAAGGGGATGACCTTTCACGGCTGCAAAGCCACTTGTGTACGACAGAACGTTGGGGTTGGAGTCTTCCACATCGTCTAAGGTGTTTTTGTTATAACCAAAGTTCACGCCTGTGGTCCATCTTAGGTGGCGTGTTTGCAGGTTTACGCTGTTCAATGTAAGTTCCACACCCCTGTTTGTCATGTTGCCATAGTTCAGTGTTAGCTGTCTAAAGCCAAGGGTTGGGTCGGCATCGCGTTGTGCAAGCAGGTCGGTAGAGTGTTTACGATACACTTCTATGCTGCCCGATAGGCGATTGTCTAGCAAAGCAAAGTCAATACCAAGGTTGGCAGTGGCTGTTTTCTCCCAACGCAGCGTGTAGTTGGGCGGGTTTTTAATCTCTGCTCCAAAGTCTTTGCTCCATGGGTTATACTGAGCGGCTTTAATTGTGACAAACGGACCAGCACCTCGTGGCACGTTTCCACCGATACCGTAAGTAAGGCGCAATGTAAGGTTGTTGAGCCACGACAATTTGCCTGCTATAAAGCGTTCTTTAGACAAGTGCCATGCGCCACCCACCGACCACAAGGGGCGGTATTGATAACGTGGGTCGGTACCAAAGAGGTTGGATTGGTCTATACGTATGCTTGCTGTGAGGTTGTATTTGCTATCGAAGGCGTAAGCAGCATTGGCATAAAACGATACATATCGGTTTTCTATCTCATTAATCCAGTTTGAACCAGTACTCGACCAGTTGAAGTTACCAGCCAACGACTCTGTTCCTTTTAGGTTAACCAGTGTTGTGGGGTTAACGGGTTTGTAGGCAAGTGTGCTTTCATCAAAACCCATATAATAGATAGAGGTGTTGGTGCTTCTTGTTCTTCGTCTTTCTCCACCGGCAAGAGCGGTGATATTGTGGAGTCCAAATTCGCGGTTAAAGTTTAGTTGTGCGCGTAAGGTGTAGGCGTCGGCATCGCCACGACTTTCGGCATACTGTGCACCTTCGGGCACATTGAGTGTAAGGCGTTTTGTGGTTTGGTTGTATTGGGCTGCATCGTTAATCATGTTGCGCACATAATACGAACGTTCGCTGTAGGTCTCGGTGGTTTTGTCCGACGAGTTTTCGGTTTGAAAACGCACATCGAAATTCAGCCCTTTCATCAGTTTCACGTTCAGTCCCAACATCAGTCGGTAATATTTTTCGTTGCTTTTATAGCGTTCTTCGCTGCGGTTTGTTATCGGGCTATAGTGTTCGTCTTTCAATCCTATTTCTATAAGTCGTGCCATTTCCCATTCCGACTTATAGGTTGGCACGTTGAGTGGGTTCCCGTTTTCGTCTTTCAGCATGGTGTACGAGGGCTGGTTTCTGTACATATTAGCGTAGGAACCCATGCCTCGGTCGCTGTTGGTGTTGTTAAAGTTCATGGTTAAGGCCGCTTCGGCATTGAGCCAACTGGTTAGTTTGATGTTGTCTCTGATGGTGGCACCGAAGCGTTCTGTTTGGTTATATCGGGCATTATAGCGGTTGCCAGCATAATTAAGGCTAAACACATAACGGTTGACGTCGTTGCCACCGCTCAAACTAAGGTTGTGCTGATGTTCCACGCCAGTTTGTGTATAGAAGTCTTCCAGTTGTTTGCGGTTGTCTAATTGGCGATATTTAGCCAGCGCGTTGTTAAGTCCTTGGTCGTCAATCAGGCCATCGCGATGTTTGTAAAGCAATTCCGACACGGGGTCGAGATAATAGTTTGGCGGAATCATGCCCAATGTAGCCGAGTTAAACTTAAAACCATACAGGCGCAAGTCTATCAGTTCGTTGCTGTTCATGAGATTTAAGTAGCTCATGTCGGGTTTTGGCGTAAATTTCACGCTGGCGTCATATCTCACTGTGGTTTTGGCATTGTCTTTGGCGTCGATGGTGCTAATAACGATAACGCCGTTGGCGGCACGAGCACCATAAATTGATGCTGCTGCGGCATCTTTAAGCACGGTGATAGACTTGATGGTGGCGGGGTTGATGCTGTTGATGTCGCCTTCGAAGGGCAATCCGTCAACCACAAACAGCGGACTGTAAGCGTTGGCGCCACCGCTAAGCGTGGCCATACCGCGGATATAGAGGTTGCCATTTTGTTGCATCATGCCTGGAACCATGCCTTCGAGTCGGGCCATGATGCTTGTTTGCAATTTACCCTTAAGCTTATCGGGCGTAACAACATTGAACGAACCCGTTGTGCGTTCGCGCGAGATGGTTTGATAACCCGTAACCACCACGTCTTTAAGGGCCTGTTCGCCCACGGTCATGGTAACAAGGAAGTTGGTGCGTTGGCCAATATTGATGCTTTGTGTGGCCATGCCCACGTAGCTAAAGGTTAGTTGTGTGGCATTGGCAGGTGCGCTTACATTAAATTTGCCGTTGGCATCGGTGATAGCCAGTGGCGTAGAGCCAAGGGCCGACACGCTAACGCCCATCAGGGGTTCGCCATTTTCGTCGACAACCGTACCGCGCAAGTGGCGTTTGTCGTTGTCGGGCATTGCTGTGCGCGGTGGGTTTTGAGCGTTGGGGTTGTTAGCAAACGCTGCAAGTGGCGTCACGGCCAGCAGCGTAAGAGCTAAGAAGCAGGGTGCAAAGTGTCGCCCAAAGATGGTGGGCACAGCCTTATGCACGGTGTTAGGGGTATGCATCATAACCTTAGGTAATTGTTTTGGGGTTTGTAGATATACGGTTTGGCCATTACGGCCATCGTGTAAATGTGCAGCGAGATGCGTTAGTGCAGCGTCGCGGTTTAAGCCGATGGGCTAGTGCTGCTTAAACGTGGGCAAATAGCACCCTTTTGACCAGCGGTGTAAATGTTGGGCTATGTTTTAGCGTTGTTTTTTAATCGTCGCTCATCCATGTCTTTTTGCCTTCATTCGGTCTCTTTTGCTTGCTTTTTAGCAAGAGGGTAAGCCTTGCTTCCTTCAAGAAATAAGCAAATGCATGCCCATATAAAACCTAAAAAACCATGAAAGACGATTTTTAGAACCAGCCTTATAAAATACCTATTCTTTTTTCTGCCTGTAAAGTTAATGTTTTTTTTTGTGCATGTAGCAACTTTTTTGCATTTATTTTGTCATTTTTTGTTTGTGGTGTACTCGCTTCTGGGGCGATACTTATATGTTGTTTGTGCCTATAGGGTGTGCGTTTTCTTGCAAAGGTATTGATTACCCTTTGCTATTGGACTATGAAGTGGCGTGCCTGTGCTGGGCTAAGTTTAGATGTATATCTTGTTTTGTAAAAATATCGAACCTTATTTTAACACGAAAACTGGCCTCGCTGCTCACCAATTCACTATGCGCTCGTATTTTTGGCTGTATTTCTTGAGTTTTGTAAAGCTCTGATTAATATGTTGTTATACGTTAGGAGACGAAAAATAAGGGCCAAAACACACCATTTAGGCGCATTTTTTATCCATTTACATTGTGCAAAGACCTCCATTGCACAAATGTTTTGCTATATGCAATTTTGCATTTGATTATTGTTGTTTATGCGTTTTTACCTTAAAAAGTTGTGGTTTGAGGTCCAATTTAGTGCTAAAAGTAGGTTTTAGCATGGTAAAATGCACGAGTTAGCAGTGCTAACTCATAGAGATAGCAAAGTAATCTCTATGAGATAGCACGGCAATCTCTATGAGATAGCGAGGCAAAACGATGGATTTTATGGCCTGATGTGCATAATTATTCTAGCCGTTTGTTGTTAAATAGGGGCTAAATTGCGACAAAAGGAGGAGCGAAAAATATTGCCCAACCACACTTTTAGAAAGGCAATATATATATAAATAGCAAAAAGGAGGGCGAAAAACTCGAGACCTCGCATCCGAAAAACGTCGAGTAAAGGGGTAAAACCATGCTATTGGGCATTTTTTACGCGCTAGAATGGTAAGCAGAAAAGGTGCTGATTGTAAAATAAAACTAAACGTTTAACAATTCTGTTTAACCATAAAGAGGGGGCTGTTTTATGCTAGTTGCAGCGTTTAGCATTAGCAGGCGTGCAACGATGTTTGCAGTGCGGCATCCTGCTAACAAGGGGTGTGCAGTATTTTTTTGCTTTATCAACAACTATTATGCACTTTCAAAGGGCTGGATACCGAATTTTCTGTGTAATTTTGTTGCACGCAAGTGATGCATTGGGCAAACTTTAGTAATGGTGCGAGCCGTGAAAACAACGAAAACAAGGACTTTGCCAACAAGGCTTGCCAATAGCTTTGCACAAAAAAGCGAGCAAGCTTGTGGGTCGTGACCACCAAGCATAAGCAAGAAACCTATTTTTTTAAACCCCAAAACCACTAATAACATCCTAAAAGAGCATTAAAATGGTGAATAAAGAATTGAACAAAATAAAAGTAGACCGCGCAAAAAAGTGGTTTGCTAAGGTTCCTAATGCCGAGAATATCGACTTAGAAACGCAAATAAAAATATGCAACAAGGTGGCTTGGCGCGTTGGTGTTTTGGCGTTCTCGCTCATTGCGCTAGAGTTTGTTTTGCTTGCTCTTTTCAATGATGGTGCGTTGCTCTACCAATTGACCGACGAAATTAACGAACTGGCTCAACATACAAGAACGAGAGCAGAGCGAAGAGGCACTGCATTGTTGGCCGTGTTATGGCTTAGTCCTCTATTTGTGCTGCCTGTTGTGGTGACTTTTAAGATGCGAAATAAATGGATATTTGCCGAGGCCAACAAGTATTTGGCTCTTAACCCGCAGAGAAAGGGTGGCATGAACACAGGCAATGGTAAAACGCAAGTGGCTGGTTCGAGTTCAGAAAATGAGCATTACGCAGGGTGGAGAATGCAACTTGAGAACGAAAAAGCCCGTAGTTTTGGTAAGGATGATTTGCAACAGATGTTGAAGCTGGTGAATACGAAAGAGCGTTTTGAATGCTGCCTAATGCCACAAACGCCTGTGCCCATGCATCAGAGACGCGCTTGCAGCTTGTTAAAAGTATGCGCCGACACCGGGAAATGCACTTTTAGACTAGAGATAAACGTGATGGATGTGGCGCAAAACAAGGTTGCTGTGACTTTTGGGAAAGGCGCTTTCAGCTACGAAGCAACGTTGGCACTGCTCACAGAGCTGGTGGAAGAGGGGCGCATGCCTTGTCTTTTTGATTGGGAAGTGCTTGAAGATCACCGTATAGGTAACCCCCAAGGTGTTGATGCATATCGGGCAATGCTGAGGCTAATGCCCAATAGCGGACAGCTAATGGCTGCTATGAACAACTGTTTGATCTCGCCACAACAGTATTTTAATAACCATCAAGACCGTTACGAAGAAAGAGGCTTCGAGGAAGAGGAAGACGAAAACACCATTATATGGTTTGCAATGGTGGACGAGATGATTGAGGGACAAACGGCTGTGGAACTGGATTGGAAAACAGATAGAGAAGAGTTTGCGGAACAAATGCAAGAACTGGCGAGCGAAACAAACCTGGAGTTGAAGGCCGAATGGCTGGACGAAGCAGGCGAAGTGCCTGCTTGGTGCAGAACGCTAGACGAGAAATGGGCCGAACACGACTATTGTGTGGGATGTATTGACATAAACAGCGATAGCTATGTGCTCTTTGTGTCGCAACGTGATAACTTGGAAATGCTGGAAGCTTTGTCTTTAAAAGTAGACCAACGCATAATGAGGGCATGCCGATTGTAGGGCCAAGGCCATCCGAAAGGCTATGTAAGGGTTAATCTTTTTTTGCTCCACACGGCCAAAACGACAAGTGTTAGCGCCTCTGAAAGGGGTACGGCAAGCCACAAACCATTAACACCAATGATGTGGGGGAGTGCAATGAAAATGGGAATAACCAACACAAAACCGCGAAGAAACATAAAAGCAATGGCCTCGGTGGCACGCTCTACGCTCTGGTAAAAACCAATAATAACCACGTTGAGCGAGAAAAACACAAAGCTGGTGGCAAACAACGGGAAACCTTCGACACAAATATCGAAGGCACGTGTGCCAGAAGTGAGAAACATTGAAATAAGTGGACGGAAGGCCAACATGCCCAAAAGGCTGATGGCCACACCGCTGATGGCCGTGAGCACAAGCGATAAACGAAGCGTGCGACGCACACGTTGGTGAGCCGCCTGACCATGATTGTAGCTGATAATGGGCAACTGCGACTGGGCAATGGAATTGCCAAACATAAATACCAAAGGGAAAAGATAACAGGCCACACTGAAAGCAGCAACGCCATCTTCGCGAAGAAACGACATAAACATAAAGTTGCCCACTATCATGAGTACAGAAATGGCCATTTCGGCAATGAAAGTGGGGAAGCCAAGTTTCATCATATACCCTAGGTTTCGCATGGTTAGGCGAAGACTGGTGCGGGAGAACTTTGGCTTATATAGGCGTAGGGTGTTGGGGAAATATAGCAGATAGGCCAGGCCCATTATGGCGCCAACTGCTTCGGAAATGGTTGTGGCCGAGGCTGCTCCCATCAAACCAAGGTTTAAAGGGAAAACAAATAGCCAGTCGAGAAAAATGTTTAACATGGCTGGAATAATACTTACGTACATGGCATACTTGGGCGAACCATCTAAACGAATGATGAAACCGCCTACGTGTACCAACACCGTGAGGGCTGGAATAGGACTGATGTAGGTGAGATATTCAACAACGAGGGGTTCGAGCATTTGCGAACCACCAAAGAGATAACACAATTGTGGGGCAAAAACGGCAATGAGCACGCCCACGAAGGCCATCACAACAAAGGGCACAGTGAGGGCTTGGGTGGCATTGATGTTGGCTGCCTTGTTGTTGCCGCGCGATAGATGAACGGCTGCCACCACACTTACACCGGTGGCAAACATGAGCGATACGCCTAGGCCAATAAGGAAAATGGGAGCGGCAATGTTTACAGCTGCCAAAGCATTGCTGCCAATGCCCTGCCCAACAAATATGCCGTCGGCAAGGGTGAGCATGGCATTGAACACCAAACCGAGAAGCGTGGGAATGAAAAGCTTAATAAATAGGTGGGGTATATGCATCCGACCAAAGTCGATGTGGTCTCTGTTATCCATGTTGTTGGGGTGTGAGGGGATGATGATGGGGCTTATTGCATGCAACACTAACGATGCAAATAGCCCGAAAGGGAAGAAACAGTGCACGGTAATGCTGGGCGTGCAGAGAGGCCATTGAACGAAAACCCTGCTCCATTAGCGATATGTGGTTGGTAAGAAGGCCCCAAAGTGAGTGCAAAGTTAGTGTTTTTCGGCGAAAAACACAAAAAGGAAACCGAACACTCTTAGTCGTCTCGACAAGAAGTGCCCGGTTGTTCGTTTCCTCTTTTTTGTACCTAATATGCTATTAAACTATGCAAATAAATAAACTTCCATATGGGCAAACCCGCATTGCACGGATGCTAGGCGAGCGATTGCCTCGCTATGGTATGGCGCCACCTTACCAGCTCTGGAGGTAGGTTATGGGATTGCCCCCACTAGGGCTATAACTCTTGCGCCATTTCAAGGCCTTTGACGCGCCATGATACATGAGTTGTCTTAGACCTTTCTCTGTTGTATAATTATCTCTCTCTTTAAATTTTGAGGCAACTTCACAATTGCCTTTTTACAACTTGACTTTTTAAACAATCTCTAATCCTGAAAAACTTTTGCCTTTAAAAGTAACTTTACCTATTGTTCATATACTATACCATGAATTATTTATCAGTGGGAATGTTGAAAAACATTGGCTCAGACACGGGGATGTTGTTTCCCGACACGGCAGCCACACGAAAGATGGCTTTGCCTGGTTTGAGCTTTTTGCTGGCCTTTACCAGTGCAGTGTAGCGTATTGCTTTACCTGGTTCGAGCTGTTCAACATGTATTGTGGGCGAGATGCCCAAGTGTTTGTTGCCAGTTTCTTCGATAACGATGGGTTGAACATCGCGTAAGGTTCGGTTGGAGTTGTTCCAAACTTCGAAGATAACCTTGCAAAGTTCGTCGCGATTGATGGTGCGGTCTTGATTGGCATCAACAAATCGGGCGTTTTTTATTTCGAGGGGTAGGGCGCCATTTGTGGTAAATGGTTGCTGCACCATGTCGTTATTAGTAGATGGTTGCTGTGCACTATAATTGCCATTGTAGTCGTTTCCGTTGAAATCGAAAATCCTATCATCGGCCCCATTGCTGTAGTTGATTACACCATCTTGTACAGCTGGCTGGTAATACTGCCCTTGCTCGTTATAGTAATCGTAGTTGTATTGGCTTCGTTCTCTGCGTTCGCGCTCAATGCGCTTGCGTCTTTTTTCTATGCCTTTTATCACTTTCTTGTCGGCTTGCTCACCAATAGTGGCGCCAACAACGCTTCCAACTCCCATACCAACAATCTGTCCGATGTCCGAACCGCGTGGTCCGCCGGTGATTCCGCCAATGGCGCTTCCTAAAATCGAACCTAAAGTGGCGCCTGTGTATGCACCTGTGCTGGCGTAAGAACCGCATCCAACGAGTATCGCTATCGCGGTTATGGCTGTTATAAGTTTTATTTTAACCATCGCCTTGTTGTTGTAGAGTTAAAAACTTGCGATGAGGTGGTTGGCATCTGTGCCTATTTTCAACGCATTTGACTTTCTTTCTGATGCAAAGTTAGTAAGATTGCACGATCTGGAAAGGGGGAATTTCCCCAAAGAAGAATAGGGATTACCCTAAACAAAGTGAAGGGTTGGCGGGAAAGGAGATATTAAAAGGTGGGCGGATAGAAGGGTATTGGTTGTATGTTGTTGTAAAACAGTGTTTTAAGAGGTGTTTGTTGGGGTAATGAAATTTGGGCGAGACGTGCGTTGTTACGGCCCGTTTATAGCGTAGAAATTAAATCGTGCCTAACAAAAATCCCCCATCTCGATGGTGCGAGATGGGGGAAACATGGATAAAGGTTTTAGCGATTATTCCCAACCAGCGTTTTGTTTTACGCTATAACCAGCGTTACGATAGAGCGTAAGTTGGTCGATGGGGATGGGATAGAGATAATCTCTTTCTTTATAAGTGCGCATAAAGCCTTCTTTAACGATGGGTTTGATGTATCCTTCATTTTCGTCGGCCACATACTTACCCGTTGGGTCGAGTTGCACAAGGTTCATTTTGCCAAGCTTTTCAAGCGTTAGAGCATTCTCGGGTTTTGCGGGTGGGTAGGTTCGGTTGTACCAAGCCACGTAGGCACTCTTATTAATATAAGCGCCCATGTTGAGTTTGGGGTTCAGAACCATGTCTGCATAGTTGAGCTTTTTCCAACGGCGAAGGTCGTTAAAGCGAAGTCCTTCGTACACTAACTCGGTGCGACGCTCGCGGCGTATTTCCCAAAGAATGGGCGAAACATCAGCATCGCGTTGGCTGTCTTTCACCTCGCCAGCTGCAACGTGTAGCGCATCGCCAACCAATTGCACAGTAGGCATGTTGGTGCTGGGACGTTTACGCAGAGCGTTGATGGTGCGATCGAAGTCGGATTGGGTAAGGGTGTACTTGCCCAGCGAGGCCAATTCGGCAGCAGCTTCGATGTAGTTCATCATCACTTCGTTGAGTTTCATCACAGGCGCATCGGTAATGTTGGTGTAGCTTTTACCGCCAGCAAGGTTGAGAAGCGAGGGGTTGACAAAGCGATTAGCGAAATAACCCGATGTTGCATATACGGCAGCAACTGAAGGAAGACGAAGACCAGTGGTGTCGATGGTGGCATAAAGGCGTGGGTCGCGTTTGGTTATTTCCTTCTTAAAGTCTTTGTCGCCCAGGTACATGGTGTTACCACCATCTTGATTGATGGGCAAACCATTTTGTGTGAGGTAGCTTTCGATGAGCGATTTCGACGGACTAGACTTCTCGGGTTCGGTGTTCATGAAGGTCATCAAGCTGTGTGTAACCACTCCAGCCACATACGAACGGTAGAGAATAACCTCAGGATTGCCAGCTAGGTCTACCGAAGTGGTGAGGTCTTTGTAGTTGTTGCACAACTTATAGCGGCCAGATTTCAGTACGTAGTCGGCAGCATCTTTAGCCGCTTGCAGATATTTAGCAGCCGCTTCAGCGTTTTGTGGACTGTGATATTTTTGCCATGTGCCTTCAAAGAGGAAGATACGCGAGGCATAAGCATAAACAAGGTCGCGCGTAATATTCAATCCTTGTTCGCCATCGCTTATGCGAACATTTTCCATTGCGTACTTCATGTCAGACAATACGCTGTCCATCACTTCCAAGCGAGGGCTGAATGCGCGGTAAAGCATAGCTTTATCTGTAGGATCGATTGGCTCTTGATAATAAGGAACATCACCAAAATTAGAAACAAGTTTCGCATATTCCACAGCGCGGAGGAAGCGGTTAACGCCAATCCAATGACGTTTAGCCTCGTCGAGTATAGTAGAACGCGAAAGTTTGCTAAGATAAGTATTTAGTGTTCTTACATTTTCGAAGTTCCATTGCGTTGCTGCAGTGGTAGCGGTAGGCACGTTTTTGGTGAAGAAAGTAGCCACTTCTTGGGCATTATCGTCGTTCCAGTCGGCTATATCAGTTTCGGCAAACCAGTCAGAACGTCCCCATCCTGAGTTGAAACCTTTGAAGAAAGAGGGGTAAACGTTGTACATGGAGTACTTAATAACGTCTTCCGAGTTCCATGTCTCCTCATTATCTCCTCGTAGGCGGTCGAACGGTTCGCGTGTAAGGAAGTCGTTGCACGATACCAAAGGTAGGGTCAATAGTGCGAGACCCAATATCTTATGTTTCATTTTTTATTTTGTTAAAGGGTTTAGAATGTGGCTTGGAGGCCGAATGAGATGGTACGTGTGAAGGGATAAGAGCGTCCGAACGACCAAGCTGCATTAGCTGCGCCACGCTTGTACTCTGTTGTTTCAGGGTCGATGGGCAAGTGCAGGTTGTCGATTTCAAATAGATTTTCGGCGCTTACATACACACGGAAAGATTGCAACATGATTTTCTTCACGATGTCTTGTGGCAAGGTGTAGCCCAAGGTGATGTTCTTGCAACGCAAGTAAGCCATGTTGGCAAGGAAACGAGTTTGTTTCAGATAGTTCTGGTTGTTTTGTTTCCAGCTCATATCTGTGGGACGGGGATAGAAAGCGCCAGTGTTTGTAGGAGTCCAATAGTCGGTTTGGTGTGCATAGGCTGCATCCATGTAGCCAGAACCACCAGAGGGGATGCCCACAGCACCGCCAACCCAGAAGTCGCGCTTGCCTACACCTTGGAAGAATACGTTGAAATCGAAGCCTTTATAGGTTGCTCCGAGTGAGAAACTGTATTCGTAGTTGGGGAGATAGTTACCAATTACCTTTTGGTCGCCAGGGTTTTCCACTGTGTTGTTGCCGTAAGTAATTTCGCCATCACCGTTAAGGTCTTTGTATTTCACGTCTCCAGGACCGAATTTAAAGTCATCGTTCTCGTATTTATTTTGTTTAGCGATGCCTGCTTTTAGCTTACCGGTGTTGTCAAAGTCGTCTGCTTGGAAGAGTCTGTCGGTTTCGTAACCCCAGATTTCGCCGAGTCTTTTACCCTCATAGTTTCCGTTGATGCTACGAGTTTGACTGTTAAATTTGGTGATTACTTCTTTTACATGAGAGAAAGAAGCCGAAGCCGAGAGTCCTAAACCATTTTCGAATTGGTGTTGATAGTTGATACCAAGTTCGAAACCAGTACCAGTAAGCTCGCCAAAGTTAATCTTTGGAACAACAGCACCAAAGGTTGCGGGGAGTTGTTCGCCTGCGGTGTGCATACCCGAAGTAACGCGACGATACCAGTCGAAGGTTACATTGAGGTCGTTGTTGAAGAAGCTAGCATCGAAACCAAGGTCGAGTGTAGACACGCGTTCCCATGTTAGGGCGTCCGAATTAACAGTGGGTGAGTTAAGTGTGGCAACGTTTTTTCCATCGATTACCCAACCCGAGTTTTGTGGAGCCATGATAGAGAGGTAAGAATAGGCAGCAACATCTTGGTTACCGATGGTACCCCACGAACCACGAAGCTTCAAATTGGTGAGTGCAGGCTTAGCCCAGTCCATGAATTTTTCTTCACTTGCGCGCCATCCAGCAGAGAAAGAGGGGAAGAAAGCCCACTTCTTGCCTACAGGGAAGCGAGAAGAACCATCGTAACGCAGGTTGAATTCGAAGAGATAGCGTTGCAGGTAGTCGTAATTGATACGTCCGAAGACACCCGCTGCAGCGAAATCGTTGTGGTAGCTATAGAGGCTATTGAACGAGAATTGGTTTCCATAGGCCAAAGCAATCTCTGGATATTTCTCGTTATAAAGCTTTTGACGCTCTGAATAGTGCGAGAAGGCTTCGCGTGTTTCGGCGTCGAAACCAGCCATCAACTTGAAGTTGTGTTGCTTTTCGATGTCGAACATATAGGTGGCATAACCCTTGAAGATGTTTTGAAGGGTGTATTGGCTAGACTGTTCGGCCATGTTGTGCGCCAAACCATAGATGTTTGTGAAGTTTGAGAACGGCGCTGTGGCGAACATATCGTAAGCGTAGATAGTACCACCATTTATCTTACGCATGTCGTTGGTAAACGAGAATGTGTAGTCGAAGTTCACCGAGAGGTTCTTCATTGGTGTTATCTCTGTACCCAAGTTGGCGCGAACATAGGTTGTTGTGGTGTTCTCGCGGTTGCCATGTTGGATATCGGTAACGGCCGAACGGAAGGGTTTGCCTTGATAAGTGGTGTAAGGATACCAGCGAGGCCAACGCAAAAGGTAGAACCAAGCATCGTATTGACCCGACGTGAAGCGATAAGGCTCATCGTTCTTGGTGCGAGTGAAGAGTACGTTTGTGCGCACTTTCCACCAGTCGGTAACGTTAGTGGTGATGTTGCTATGCAGTGTATAGCGGTCGTATTTATCAGAATTATACTTCATCACACCGCTTTGTGTGAGATAACTTAGGCTGATGTTGTAAGTAGTTTTCTTGCTTCCGCCTGTTACCGACAAGTTATGGTTCTGCTGTGGCGTCCATTTGCGGGTGAATTCTTTAATGGGGTCGAACGAGCGATAGAAGTAAGTGCTACCGCCAACGATTTCAAAGTCGCGGCCTTGTTGCATCTCTCCTAGTTCTTCTTGCGACATGCCACCGTACTTGTTTTCCCAATCTTCGAGCTTGCCAATGAGTGCTTCGTCGATGGTATAGCCAATATTAGCCTTTTTAGACAGGCCTTTGCTCTTCATAATTTCGAAGATAAAGCGGGCATTGTCTGAGGCTTTCATCTGCTCGGCCATCTTTGTTGGTGTGCTCCAAGCAAAGTTGTTAGAGTAGCTTACGTTAATTTTATCGTTGTTTGAACCCTGTTTGGTGGTGATAAGGATAACACCCCATGCAGCGCGCGTACCGTAGATAGAGGCCGAAGCGGCGTCTTTAAGTACCGAAATGGTTTCGATATCGTCGGGGTTTACCAAATTAAGGTTGGGTACTTCCACGTTGTCTACGAGGATGAGTGGAGATGTACCGCCTTCAGCACTAAGCGAACCCACCGAGCCACGTAGTTTTACGGCGCTTTGTGTGCCAACACCACCCACGCGATTGGTGATGGTTAGACCAGGTGTGATACCTTGTAGAGCCTTTGCTACGTCGGTGATTGGACGGCTAGCGATGGCCTCTTTCACGTTTACGTTCGACACAGCGCCCGTGAGGTTCACTTTCTTTTGTGTGCCATAGCCCACAACAACCACTTCGCCTAGTTGACTGGCGTTCTCTGTAAGTGTGATGCGCATGTCGGCTTTAGCTGTCACTTGCATGGCGTTATAGCCCACGTAAGTGATGGTAAGTTTGTCTCCAGGACGAGCGTTGATGGTGAAGTGTCCGTTAATGTCGGTCACTGCTCCCACGCCTTTGCCTTCAATGGCTACAGAAGCGCCTGTGATAGGCTCGCCATTGGCGTCGGTAACGATACCCGAAAGGGTAGTTTGCTGTTGCACGGCGTTAGTGGCGCGTGGCGTTTGGGTGGCTGCAGCGTGTGCCTGTTGTAGGGCGAAGGTGCCTGACAGGGCTGCGAAAGCC
Source organism: Hoylesella shahii (assembly GCF_937990675.1). Taxonomy (NCBI): domain Bacteria; kingdom Pseudomonadati; phylum Bacteroidota; class Bacteroidia; order Bacteroidales; family Prevotellaceae; genus Hoylesella; species Hoylesella shahii. Next base: position 51,516 of record NZ_CALKQY010000073.1, read on the forward strand.
GCGCTTAGATAATAGATTCTTCGCATTTTTAATAAATGATTTGTTGGTTATAGGCATGTTTTAATTGTTAGCTCACCTGGGCATTGCTGCCTTATTTGGTATGCTCTGCGCTTTCTTTTCTTGATTATTGGTGGCGTCTTTTATTGCTTTCGTTTGTACACGGCCATGATGCACCTTTTGAAAGCAAGTTCAATCAGCTTGGCAAAATCAGTCTGTTTGGGCACAGTTTACTCTTATAGCCTGCCTTTTTTCTGCTTTTTTGTTTTTGTATGTTGTTAATTAGTGATTTACTTTTACTCATGAGCAGGCAGGGTGCTTGCCTTTTTGGGGGCGAGTCCCTGCCTGTTCTCATTTAGTTTGTAGTGTTAGTGGCGGATTTGGGTTTTATTTCCGCCTGTTGTTCGTTGCTTTTAGCCATGTGCGACTGGCTTTTTGCCTAGTCGTTGCCTTTTTGTTCCCTATTACCAGCCTGGGTTTTGGGTTAGATTGCTGAGTGTTATCTGGCCCGTTGGTATGGGGTAGAAGTAGTATTTCTTATCGAAACGGCGTACTTGGTTGAGTGTGTTCGAACCAATCATATATCCATTGCTGTTTACATCCACTTCGGGGTTGGGCACATTGCTAATGTTAGCGCCAAGATAAACGTTAGGATGTTGTTCCGAGTCGATGAGATGCAGTTGATGCCAGCGTATCAAATCCCAATAACGAGTCCAGTTATCGAACATCAATTCACATCTGCGTGCGCGTCTTATTTCCCACAACAGGTTGCTAACGCCCATGTTATTGGCGGGGTCGGCAGCAGGTGCGAGTTGTATTCCTGGCAATCCGGCACGTATTTGCAGCTTGTTAATGCTGTTATCAAGGTCGGTTTGCGTGATTGTTCCTAGTTCGGCTTTAGCTTCGGCATAGTCTAAGTACACCACAGATAGCCAGAAAATGGGGCAATCGGTGTATTGACGGTTATTGTTATTGCGTTCTCCGATGGTTAGTTCAGTGGTGTTGTCGTATTTAGAAACAGCATAACCAGTGGTTGAAGTAAAGGCATGAGTTCCTGCACGTTGATAAGCATGACCTTTAAAAGCCAGCACGGGGTCGATGGTTTCAGCCAATCGTTTGTCGCGAACGGCCAGTTGTGCCTCTATTCCATATTGGTTATTGGCGTTTAAAGTGGCAGCATCGTTGGTTGCCAAGCTTGTTGTAGCCTTTGGTTTGCCATCGAGAAAGAGGTAAGCATCGAATGCATCTTTGGTCATACCGTTTGTTCCACTCGTGTTCATTGTGTAATTAATGGTGGAGTGGGTTAGCTTACCTTTCGAGTAAGGCTTGTAGAAAATCATCTCAGGGTTTTTACTCAAGTCGGTTGAGTTGTAGTTGCCTTTATAGCTAGCGTTAAGATGATAATCTTTAGTCATTAGTTTAGTGCAGGCATCGGCACATTCGTTCAAGAAACGTTGTGCTCTTGTAAGGTCAGGACCTTTGCCAGCGTTGTCTGCTACTGTTCTATATTTACAGTATGTGCCTTCGTATAAAGCCACGTCGGCTTTCATAGCCAGAGTCATATCGGCAGTAAATCTCTGCTTGTTTGTTTGCGTAATGTGTTCGGCCGCGTAGTTAAGGTCGTTTAGTACGCTATCCATCACCACGTCGCGATTTATTCTTGGACCGTATAGAATTTCCTCATCATCGGTGTTTACCACAGTGTTGATTAACGGCACATCACCATATTGGCGCACCAGCTGGTAGTAAGTCCAGGCTCTATTAAGCTTAGCGATGCCCTCATAGGTGGCTTTTGCGTCATAGCTTAGCGAAGATTTGGCCAGACCGGTGAGCACATAGTTGGCATGTCTCACGGTTTCGTAAGCAGATTTCCAGTCGGCCGACGAAGCAACAACATTGGTAAAAGTCCAGTTATTGTCGGTAAAGTCAACTTGGTCGTCGCTTAATGCCTTGAAATAAAACCATCCGTACGAACTTCCGTTACCATAACCTAGGTAGTTGTTTAAGAATGTATTGCACTGGTTATCCAGGTTATCTGTGTTGCTCCAATAAGCAGGAGTATTGGTGAAAGTATCGTCTGGGTGAATATCTAAGAAGCTATTGCAACTAGTAAGCGCACCCATCATCATGATACTGCATATCAATATCTTTTTCATATATATAATGCTTTAGATGATTTCTTGTTTTACAATGTTACTTGCATGCCGAATGAGAACGTGCGTGTTATAGGAGCGGTACGTCCCCAGCCTCCATAAGCAAGGCCTGCGCCTGTACTTATTTCAGGGTCTACTGGCAAATCGTTGCCTTTATGCAGCAAGAACAGGTTGCTTGCGCTAAAGTATATGCGCGCCTTTTGTATGTAGGCCTTGCGTGTTAGTTCGGCAGGAAGGGTGTAGCCCAGTGTCACGTTCTTCAATCTTAGATAAGACATATCGGTGAGATAGCGTGATTGTGGGTAATAGTTGTTTGTGCCGTTGTCTATTCCCGAGATGGTTCCTTTGGGGTCGTTGCCAGGGAAAAGTCGTGGGTACTTATTGTTTTGGTTTATTTCGTAGCCCGTAATGGTTTTGTAGTCGGCCGTAAAGTTCACCTTGTTATAGCTTGTTTGGTGTGCATATAGTGCAAGGTCGGCATCGCGCATCAAGGGGAAATTCATTGAAGAAACGGTCCAAGAGTCGCGTTTGCCCACGCCTTGGAAGAACAGGTCGAGGTCGATGCCCTTCCATGTACCACCAAGGTGGAAGCTATATTCGTAGCGTGGCAAAAAGTTTCCAATCACTTTCAGGTCGCCATGGTTGTTGGCAGTGCCTTTTCCGCCATCAATCACACCGCTACCGTCAACGTCTTTGTACTTCACGTCGCCTGGCCCGTAGTGGAATGAGCCTTGCTCCAGGCCCTTTTGGCTAGCAATACCAGCGGCATAGTTCCATGTTCCATCGGGGTTTTTACCGGTGAAATCGCTCTCTTCAAAATATCTATCGGTTTCAAAACCCCAGATGTCGCCATAGGTTTTGCCCGAATAGTTGGTGTTAAGTAGCATTGAGGGGTTGTCCCACTTCGTTACTTTGGTGCGCGAGTCGCTGAGGTTGAAGTTGGCGTAAACGTTAAAATCGCCAAAGCGGTGGTGCCAATCAACGGTAAATTCCCAACCACGGGTGCGCAATGTGCCTGCATTTGATACGGGTGCATCGGCTCCGAGCACTTGTGGAAGCACCTTTGAAGGTGCGAGCATATCGCGGTTTTCGCGTTGATACCAGTCAAAGCCCACCATCAATTCGTTGTTTAAGAAACCCAAGTCGATACCGATGTCGGTGGTGCGTATGCGTTCCCAAGTCAAACTGCTTGCCACGAGGTTAGGCATATTATACATGGTGAGCAAGTTAGCGTTTTCTTTGTTGTTGTCAACCCAATAAACCTTTTTCTCTTCCAGTTGGGTTATCAATTCTTCGAACATGTATTCGCCCACGGCTTCATTACCAATTTCGCCAAATGAGGCACGCAATTTACCGTTGCTTACCACGTCTTTTAAGTTTTTGAAGTAGGGTTCTTCGCTAAAACGATAGCCTAGCGACACCGAAGGGAAGAAAGCCCAGTGGGCATTGTGTGGAAATCTAGAAGAACCATCGTAGCGACCGTTAATCTCCAAGAGGTAGATATCGTTGTAATCGTAGTTAACACGTCCGAAGAAACCTGCCGAAGCGCGACGGTTATGCTTAGAGCCTAGGCTCTGTCCATCTTGTCGAGCCAGGTTTAATTCGGGCTGCGCTTGGTCTAAAAGCACGTTTCTCTGCCCCAAAAGATACGAATATTCTAGCTTTTCGGCATTGAAACCAGCCATTATTTTGAGGTTATGTTTTTGGGCAAACGATTTCTCGTAGTCCATATAAGCATTGAGTGTCCAAGTGTTTTCCTTCGAGTTGTCTTTCCACGTAGACGTTAAGTCTTTGCTCAAGATGTACGAAGGTTTGGCGCTACCCCAGTCAATGCCATAAACCGAGAACTTGCTTGAGTTGCTGTTTAGGTTCTGGATTGAGTAAGTGAAATCGGCGTTGAACGTCAAACCTTCGGCGATATTGGCTTTAAGGAAGGTGTTCATGCGAAGAAAGTCGGTAGCTGTTTGGCCCATGGCGGCCTGCTTTAGATGTGCGATGATACGAGGGTCGTATCCGTCGATGGTACCCGATGGCAAGAAGAACGACCCCCAGCGCCATAGGTATTGGTACACATTAGAGGCGGTTTCGGGGTAAGTGTAGTCGCGACGCGTATAGTTAAAGCGTGCGCCCACCTTCAGCCAGTCGTACAGACTTGTGGTTACGTTCACCGTTGCATTATATTTATTCAGTTTGTCGGGGCGCATTTTCATGATACCCTCTTTGTAGTCGTAGCCAAAAGAGAGATAGTAGGCACTCTTACCCGATGAGCCTTGAATAGACAAGATGTGGCTTTGCGAGGGTGAAGCGTTGTTGTAAAAAATCTTATTTACATCCCAGTCGGCATAATAATAAGGCTTAGTGCCAATCATGGTGTAGTCGCCCACATTGTTGTCGTCAACATATTTGCGCATTTCGCCGTAGTTAATTTTGCCACCATTTTGTTGTTTCCACTTCTCGGCGTAGGGCAAAAGCTTGTCGAAATACATACCAAATAGTTCCACTTCGTATTTGCCAGAGTTGGCTCTTCCTTCCAATGCGGCCTTCAACTGTGTGGGAACGTCTGGGTAATCGGGTATAAATGTAGCCTGATCCCAAGCAAAGTTGTTGCTATAAGTAATGGTGGTGCGTTCTGTTGGGCGTGCTCCCTTTGTTTGGATAAGTATAACACCAAAGGCAGCTCTTGTTCCATAAATGGAAGTTGAAGCTGCATCTTTCAGCACCGACACGCTTTCGATGTCTTGCGGATTAAGGAACGAAATATCGTCCATGGGTACACCATCAACCACAATGAGCGGGTTGCTTTTAGCATCGTTGCTCAATGTGCCTACGCCGCGTATGCGCATGGTGGGCTTAGCGTTGATGTCGCCATTGCTGCTAAGTACCGATAAGCCTGGTACAGCACCCTGTAATGCTTTTGCTACATCCTGTTGCGGACGGCCGGCCATTGTTTTTGTGAGGTCAACAGTGGTTACAGCGCCCGTTAGATTGGCTTTTTTCTGCGAGCCATATCCCACAACCACCACTTCAGAAAGTTGTCCAGCGTCTTCTTGCAATTCCACCTTCATTGACTCGGAAGCCGCGATGTTCACGGTTTTGTAGCCCACATAAGAGATGCTCAACTTAGCGCCAGGGCGCACGTTAAGAGTAAATCGCCCGTTGATGTCGGACACGGCGCCTACAGCTTTGCCCACCACGGTGATAGTTGCACCAGTGATTGGTTCGCCTTGGGTGTCGGTAATCACACCTGTGATGGTGTTCTGCTCTTGCAGTTCGGTCATTGTGGTCGCTCCATTGGAGTTTTCTGCCATGGCCGTCATCATGTTAGACGGGGCAGAAAGTGCAGCCAGCGTTGCAAGTAAACAATAAGTTTTTTTCATAAGGACATTATTAGGTGGCTCCTTTGTAAAACCTTTTGGCGTTGTAATCTCTTGTGTGAGAGTGTTTTACGCTATGGGTAAGGCTCGCTTTAGTTGCCATTGTTAACTTAAATTGTTTAGAGTCTGCAGCCATTTTTCATCTTTTTGGGCCGCGACATTATTTTAGGTTTACGCAAATTTACGAGTTTTTAATATACATAGACGTATTTTTGTGTTAAAAATAATTTATATCACAAGATTTAAGAGTTTAGCAATAAAAGGTTAATTGTTGTTTGTTTGCCATTTTTACACTATGTTTACGGGTTTAGTGTTTTGCAGAGTGTAAAAAGATAAGATTTTAAACAAAGTTTAGAATACGCTTATTAAATGTTTATTAGTGTGTCGGCTTAATGCTTGGCGTTGGTTTTTGCTATGCGTTTAGTGAAGCGTTTTATTTTTTCGGGTGGGTTGTTTCGTTAGCAAGTACAGAACATGCGTATATGTTTAAACACCGTTTTAGTGCCTGACGAGCGGTTTACAGGTGCTATAAGCAGTTTAATGGCGCACTATCCAACGTTTTTTGGCCATGCTGAGTGGCTAGCTGCTGCATTTAATCTCCTCGTAAATTCATGGGCGAAGAGTTATCCGTGAGCGTGTTTCTGGGCGCTTAATAGTTAAAAAGGGTGGGGATTGATTTGTTAATGCGGTAAACAAACTTTACAAAATGCGCTCTTCTGTACAACCCTTTCTAGACGAAAAGGCTCGCTAAAACCTATATAAAACGCCTCAAAGACATAAAATTCACGACGTCAAACAGTCAGTTTTTATCTCGTTTAGGGGCATTTACTATGCTTTTGCACTTTTTTTTGAGGCAAATTTGTGCTAAATGTGTGTCGCTCCGACAAGAAAACCGACGCTAAAAAGCACGAAAATGCAGTGCTTTCTCTTGCAAAACGCAATGCTATCTCCTGCAAAACGCAATGCTATCTCCTACAAAACGCAGTGCTAACTCCTACAAAACGCAATTAAAATTGCTGTTAAAAGTGGCTTTAACTTGCGGTTGAAAGTGGCAAAAGCTTGATATATAGGAAGTTATTGTGTTTTTGATAAATTCCGACAGTCCACTTTTGATTGAGCGCTTAATTACGTCTTTTTCTTCTATTTTTTGTTCAAAATAGGATGTTTTGTGCGTTATTTGCTATAATTGTTTGTAAGTCAACGTGTTATAAACTTTCGAAATACGCGCGAAAATTCGGCCGATGCTCGGATTTTTCACACCGAAGGCACTCATAATGTTAAATTATGGTGGAAATATTTTACAATTTACGTACGGTTTTGTCTTTCGCCCTTTGCTAGGATGCCCTATTCTTATCAGTCCGTTAGTGTTTAAGTTTCTTTAGTTTGCAGTTGAAAGACCTTGCCAGGTGTGCGATTATAGGTTTAGAGTTTGGTTTTATGTCCAAGTTAATCGGTAGGGTTGTTTATCACAATCAAGGGATGTGAGGAGGCAAAAGAAGAAAGGACGGTGATAAGTGTTTGTGTTTGCCGCTGTTGTGTGTTGTTAATGGCAGAGCGTGGGTCTTAAACGGTAAGAAAGATGCCCGCAAGTAAAGCCCTTTTGCGCGATTTTGCTTAGTGCTGAGCGAGCCTTTACTATGCAGGGAAAAAAGAAAGCCCCATCTCCAGAGCTTAATGCTCTTGCTGGAGATGAGACTTATTGTATAGGAGTTAAACTCTAAGATGGGTTTAGTCTTCCATTCTTTGGGCCACTTTACCACTATTTGCATCAATTTTCTTTTTCGAACCGCCCGCGATGAACGGCACGAGAATGAGGCAGACGATGATAAGGAAGTCTACAATACCAACGGTGAGGATGATATTGGTGAGCGTTTGAGTAGTCATGTTCCAGCCTTCGGGTAGGGTTATGCCCCAAATCTTCATGATGGCGAAGAGAACAATGAGCACGATGAGCAAGACAACGCTGAGTGTTATGAATTTGATATATTTCATTGTCTATATTGTTATTGAGTTGATAATTATTTAAAACGAGCGTCTCAGGAGTTTGGTGAGGCCTTTGAGCGATTATATTTCGTTGAGTAGTTCGCGTTTTTTAGCCTCGTAGTCGGCCTCGCTAATTACATTTTCGTCTCTAAGCAGTCGCAGGCGAGTCAGTCGGCGTGTGAGTTCGTCGGTGGGGTTGGATCGTTCGTTAATGATTTGGGCTGCAGCGCCCATTTGTTTACCCATTTCCAGTCCCACGCCCATCTGCACTCCAGTGCCAGCCATTCCGCCTTCGTTGCGTGCAGCGTCTCGCAGTGCGCGCAGTTTTTCAAGTTCAGCATAGGTAAGTCCGCCCTCTTTAGCAGCTTGCGAGTCGGCAGTAACGTCGGCAATTCGTCCGATACGTTCTTGCGTTTGCTCGTCGAACACCGTACCATCAACACGGAAGTCGGTTAGTGTGAAGCCCAATTGTTCGGTATCCTGGTTGAGTAGGCTCGTCATTTGTAGTCCAATCTCGGTGAGATGTCCATCAATTTCGTTGTAGGCATATCCCAGTTTGTGAATGGAACTAATAATGTTTTGCGAAAGTCGGCCCAGCAGGAGTTCTCTAATTTCGTCGTTGCTAACCTCAGCTTTAGCACCAACGATGTTGATAAAGAAGTGTTCGATGTTGCTAATTTGGTAAGAGAAAGTTCCGTTAGCGCCCATTTCTACGGGCAGTTTATATTGTGGGTCGATAAACTTCACGGGCGAGGCTGTGCCCCAGTGTTGGTTGGTTACTTGAGCCTTGCGGAAGAAGAATATTTGCAATTTGTGTTCGCTTTCGAAGTTTTGGCGCAAGTTTACCAGTGTGGTGAAGAAGGGGTGGTTGTCTGTTTTGAGGTTAAAGGTGCCTTCGTCGGTAAGAACGTCGGCCACTTTACCTTCGTAAACCAGCACGGCGCCTTGTCCTGGAGCCACAATTAGCTTACTGGCGTTTTTTATCTCGTCGGTTTTAGATGGATATTTGTACCAGAGAAGGTGTTGCTTGTCGGCGTTCCATTGAATAACTGCCGACAATTGATTGCGAAAAATATTGGTTATGCCCATGATGTATGTTTATATAAATATGAGTAACGTGAATGAGTTATTGATAGCGGTTTAGAACTCTCTTATTGCTACGGTTTTTCCATTAAGTCCCAGTAGCCACACTTTGTTATATCCGCATATGATAAAGCCTTGTGGTGAGTGTACCACATTTCCCTGTAAGGAGTAAAAATGATAATTTTCGGGCTCTTTCACCGACCACAAAGGTTTGGCTGTAGTGGCGTCAAGGAGTTGGTAAACATATTCGGCATCTTCAGATGCTGTGGATTTAAAGCGTATAAACACATGCGAATCGTTCGACCAGAGTACGCTTGCAGAGAAGTAAGTTGCGTCGGGTGTGAAGTTTTCGTATTTAATAAGTCGTGCTCTTTCTTTGTCGAAAGTGCTGATGAAGGCCTTTACCGACCCTTCATTTCCTACGAATATACCCCATTTACGTCCAAAATCTCTGCACCAACCGAAGGACCAGCTATCAGATTTGGGGTATCCCACTTGCGTGTAATGCGAGTATTTTATCAGTTGGATCTCTTGTTCGGGATAGTCGGTAGTGGTTCGTGAGAAATCGAAATCGGTTTTTACAACAGGGTTTGGCAGTGGTTTCTCGCAGGCTTCGAACAATTCCCGCTGTGTGTACACCTTATTAATAATAGGCAGGTAAAAGCGTTCTTTAGCCGTGTTGGTCATTATTTTGAAGCCATCCGAGTCGCCATTGGATAAGAATTTGATGTTTGCAAATCCCGATTCCAGTTCAGGCACGTTTTTATAGCTTGTCATCTCTTTGAGGTCGAGCGTGCTTTTATCGATGGTGTACCAGGTGCTATTGTTGAGAATGATGTTAACTGAGCCATCGTCGAAGGTTCTTCCCTCTACCTCTTTAAGTTTTTCTATAGGCAGTTGGGTTGTTTTGATGGGTTCGTCTTTTTTCAAATCGTAGATGCGAATTTGGTTTTCGGTTATTTTTTTCGCGTAATCGCCTCTTGAGTATACGCCAAAAACAGCCACAACGGCGCGACCATCCTTTGTAACAAAGGGTACGAGTTTTTTAAAACTGAAGCTTTCTTCTATTTTAGGCTCATTATTCGCGGTGGAGTTAAAAGTAATAGGGTCGTCAGAGGATAAGAAGCTGAAGCAAGTAGAAATGACAAAGGGTATAATCATAAAGCCCAATATCGCCCCAATAATGGCCAGATGCTTAGCGTTGAGGCCGTTAAGCAGGTTGTTTTCTGGGGCAATGTATCGGTGGTTGATGTTGATATCGTCGCTATCAAGGAAAAACTCTGTAGAGCATGCTTCACATTGGTAATAATCGGGACGCGTTTCTCTCACCTTTGTGCTTCCGCAATGCGGGCATTTTATAACTTTTATATGTTTACTCATGTTGGTTGTCCAATTCTCAAGAGATGTGTAAATGTTGGTTTTCTAATTAATTCTAGTTTGTTCTGAATAGTCTTTCGACTACAAAATATTGCTTTACGTGTTCATGTTTTTAATCATACGTATCGCCCCTCGGTGCGTGTTGTAGCCCTCGTTACAGTTTGTTGGGTGGGCGTTGCCTTAATGTTTGGGCATCAACGTGCAGGTTAAGTGCTGCATTTACCGAAGTGGAATTTCAGAAACAGTTTTATTTTGGGTTGTCTTAACTGTTTTTTTAGAACATTCTTAATGTTGATGTTGGTTCTTAAACCAGTTTGCTTTTAAACATTCAAGGCACTCTAGCCCTTTAAGGCCAGAGTGCGCTCGAATATTTTTGGGTGAATGCGGGCGCTTTTCGTGCATGTGTTAGTCAAGTTGATGAGGTTGACTTACAGGCATTGCAACGGCCATGATTCAAGGCCGTGGTTTATCGCCTAGCGTCGAGTTGCTTTTTCAGCAACTCAGGGATTTCGCTTGTTTCTCTAGCCACGGGAATACCAGCAGCTTCGAAGGCGGCAACCTTTTCTTTAGCTGTACCGCTACTGCTAGAGATGATGGCTCCAGCGTGTCCCATTTGTTTGCCTTTAGGTGCTTCGCGCCCCGATATGAAGGCGGCAACGGGTTTAGTTACGTGAGCCTTGATGTATTCGGCAGCTCTTTCTTCAGCGTCTCCGCCGATTTCGCCAATGATGGCAATGCTATCCGTTTCGGGGTCGTTTTGGAACATTTCGAGTAAGTCTTGGAAGTAAAGTCCCACGATGGGGTCTCCGCCAACGCCCACAGCAGTGCTTTGTCCCATGCCCTTTTGGGTGAGGTTGTACACCACTTCGTAGGTTAGAGTGCCACTTCGGCTGATAACTCCAGTTCCACCTTTCTTAAAGATGTTAGTAGGCATGATGCCCACCATGCTTTCTTCGGGCGAAATAAGTCCGGGACAGTTGGGTCCGATAAGCTTAGCGCCCTTTTGTCGGATGTAGTTATAAGCCTGCACCACGTCGAGTGTGGGCACGCCTTCAGTGATACAGATGATGAGTTGAATGCCAGCATCGGCTGCTTCCATCATTGCGTCTTTGGCGAAAGCTGCGGGAACGAAGATTACTGACGTGTTGGCTTGAGTGGCTTCGACGGCATCTTTCACGGTGTTGAACACGGGGATGCCATTAACTTCCTGTCCAGCTTTGCCTGGAGAAGTGCCACCAACAACGTTAGTTCCATACGCTTTCATCTTGGTGGCATGAAAACCACCATCTCGGCCCGTGATACCTTGCACGATGAGCCTTGTATTTTTGTTGATTAGAATACTCATTTTAGGATGTTTTTAGATTGTGAATGTATTGTTCACTACTGGTTAAATAACTTGCGAATGCAATATTTGGTTTTGCCTTAAGTGCGTTTGCGTTTAATATCCAGCAGCAGCAACGGCTTTTTTACCAGCTTCGGCCATTGTTTCGGCTACGATGAAGTTGGTGCCTTTAAGCAATTCGCGTCCTTCTTTCTCGTTAGTGCCGGTAAGACGAATAACGATGGGCATATCGGTTTTCAGTTCTTTGAAAGCCTCGATAAGTCCCGTAGCCACGTCGTCGCAGCGAGTAATACCACCGAAGATATTGATAAGCACCACGCGCACATGTTTGTCGGCCATCAGAAGTTTCATTGCTTCAACAATCTTTTGTGGGTTAGAGCTACCGCCGATGTCGAGGAAGTTGGCAGGATTACCCCCATAAAGTTTAATCATGTCCATGGTAGCCATGGCCAATCCAGCACCATTCACCATGCATCCAATTTCACCACCGAGGTTAACATAGCTAAAACCTTTGTCTTTAGCCTCTTGTTCTTTCTTCTCATCTGGTGTAGGTTCGAACATTTCGAAGATGTCTGGGTGGCGGTAAAGGGCGTTGTTGTCGAAGGTCATCTTGGCGTCGATGGCCTTTAGTTGTCCTTCTTTGGTTAGCACTAGCGGGTTGATTTCGGCCAGCGATGCATCTTTTTCAACGAACAGCTTATACAATTTTTGGAACAAAGGCACAGCTTGTTTCACCTGAGCCATGTCGTCGAAGAGTTTAAAAGCTGCTTCGCGCGCTTTGAAGTCGGTTAGTCCAACGGCTGGGTCGATAGCAATCTTGAAGATTTTCTCTGGCGTTTCTTTAGCCACAGCCTCGATATCCATACCTCCTTCGCGGCTCAACATGAGTATAGCACCCTTCGATTTGCGGTCGATAACGATGCTTACATAATACTCAGCGGCGATGTTTACGGCCTCTCCCACCAATATACGGTCTACGGTAAAGCCTTTAATGTCCATCCCAAGGATGTTAGTGGCATACTCTAGCACTTCGGCTTCGTTGCTAGCAAGCTTCACTCCGCCGGCCTTTCCGCGGCCGCCAGTGTGCACTTGCGCTTTTACCACACATCGTTCTGTGCCAAGTTTCTTGAAAGCTTCTACTGCCTCTTGGGGCGTTTTGCATAGAATGCTGTTGTCTACTGGCACGCCATAACTTGCAAAAATACCTTTTGCTTGATATTCATGAACTTTCATAGTTTGATAATTAATTATTTGAGAATGAGTTCTAAGTGCAAATTTAGTTTTTTTTGTTAATCCACAGCGTTGTTTACTGGGGTATTTTGTTGAATAATGATTTTTTAACAGACCTGCTTTTCGTATGCCTTTTGACAAAGTTTTGTTGTTTTTGCCCTTGTGTCTATCTGCTTTTTCGCTTCGTAGGCATGTAGCTTACAAGTTGACAGGCTATAGTTCGTTGTGGCGAACAAGTTGAAAGTTACTTCTTGTTCGTTTCTTTCGTGTTGCAGGTTGTTGTTTTAGTTCAGCATGAGTGTCATTTCTGCCTGTTCGTTGCCAAAGATAAAGTCGGCCAACTGTTCGATGCGCAGCCTTGTGGCGTTAGCATCTGGTTCGTCGGTTTTCTTCACTTTTCCGTTTGCCAAGATATAATAGGCATTGTTCATGGGTATGTCGTGGTCGTCTTCCACACGTATAACGGTGTTTGTTTCGGGATGTTGTTGCAGGTAAAGTTTGAGTGCTCGTTTGGCATTCACCACGCGAATCATCCCTCGAACATTGTTTTCTGGACGTTGATACTTGTCGCCCATCAGTCGGATGTCTTCTTTAGCCACGTCGAAAGCGTCGGTGTCGTGTAGCACGATGCACGATTTGGCTCTTTGCCAGCGGTCGAATGTAGCAAAATTCATGCTTTCTATGCCTTCTGGAGGCGCTGTACAAGTTATTTGTTGAGCGTATCCGCACTTAGCATACCAATCAAAGAGCCATTCTTCGGCAGGTATGAGCGAGGCAAAAACGGTGTCCTTATAATATAAGTCGAAGTGCGCTTGTCGCATCAAGTTATCGGCAACGCCCTGCTGTCGATAGTCGGGATGGGTGCTCACACCACTTATATAGGCTGTTTTTACTTCCGTTCCGTGATACAATAAGTTAAAGGGGAGCGTCTGCAGAGCAGCCACCACGTGGTTGTCTATTTGGCAAACGATGTTAAATTTGGGTTTGAACACGCGCGTGAAGTAGAGGTTAACAAACTCATCGGTGTCTTCGAACACCAATTTCCACAGCGATTTCGTTTCTTCTTTAATTCGGTTTACGTCTTCAAACAGTGCCAACGGGTGTTGTTCCATCACGCTGTTTTTCTCTAAAAGGATGTCGGGCTTGTACGATTCTTTCGCTCTTCGCAGCCCTTCGTCGCCCATGTCTTCTTCTCTATTGATGTAATAGTATTGTTCGGGCAGATGTTTCACAAACTCTTGGTTGATGATGGTGAATGCGCCCTCGTAGTTTACGTCGGCCTTTTCAACACAAACGTCGAACGTGTTTTGGTTGATAGGGCAGCCAAAGGTGAAAGCCACTAGGTTGTTGTTCACCCAAATCGTTCCACCAACAAGTCCCAATCTATCCCATCTATTAAATGCACGAGTCATCGAGCGCAGCTCTTCCGAGAGTCCTTCGTCAAGGTCGTCCTCGTCGTTATCGTCTTTCGACACGTTTCTCCATTGTTTTTCGAGTGCCAAACATTGGGGGATAAGGTCGGGTGTAAGTTCCTTATACACATAATTGGGGTAAAGGTTCTTAAACTTATTGATGTGGTTGCGTTTGCTTTGCAGCTTCTTTCCCGAGAGATTAATCAGCTTTTCGCGCGTGTAGATATAGTCGGCGAAATCTCTGTTAGGCTTTATTTCAAATGTGTTGGGGAAGCGAAGTTCAATCAAGTCGCGCATATAATTGCACACGCCCATGAGCAAAAAAGGATGTCCCATGGCAATAGAGTCATCGCGTATAGCTTTAATCACGTTGATAGAACATTCGTCGCAGGGTTTCACCTTATAGGTCCCGTCTTCTTGCAGCTGCGGTTTAGCCACGGGCATCATGTAAGCAAGGTGGCGATTATAGTGAAATCTAAACACCAAATAGTCGTCTACGATGGCAAATTGTGTGTTGTATAAGAATCTCCAACTGATGAGGTTGGCAAACGATAGGTCGCAATTTTGCCGTTCGCCCCATAGCGTATAGCTTTGAATGAGCTGTTTGTCGGCTGTTGCGAGGTCTTTAAATTTTATCATAACGCTGGTTGGTTGCTGGTGTTGAATTTGTTTAGGGCAATCTATTGAAATAGTTTTGCGGGACATGTTACGACTCTTTTCTGGTCACGAATATCTATTACCGAACCTATTCGGCTGCCCCACGATACAAAATTATTAATTTTTATTTGTCGGACAAAGGCTATCCCATATATTTTTGTTACTTTTGCATTGTTCATATAGCAAAACAACGTAATAAAAAATAACTACATTAACTATAAGGAAAATAAAAATGGACCTATTAGACCAAATTATAGCGCGTGCTAAAAGCGACAAGCAGCGCATCGTTTTGCCCGAAGCTAGCGAAGAACGCACGCTTAGAGCAGCCGACAGAGCTTTAGACGACGAAATCGCCGACATCATTCTCATTGGCAACCCGTCTGAAATTCATAAGCTGGCAGAGGCTCGTGGACTGGTAAACATCAGCAAAGCCACCATCATCGACCCGCTTGACAATCCCGATAGCGAAGAACTGGCCGAGTTGTTGGCACAACTTCGTAAGAAGAAAGGTATGACTATTGCACAGGCTCGCGAGCTAGTGAAGAACAATTTGTACCTTGGTTGCATGCTTATTAAAACCGAAAAGGCCGACGGACAGATATCTGGCGCACTCAGCACCACTGGCGATACGCTGCGCCCTGCATTGCAAATCATTAAATGCGAACCGGGTGTTACCTGCATTAGTGGCGCTATGCTGCTGGTTAGCACACAGAAAGAGTATGGCGAAAATGGTGTTCTCGTAATGGGCGACGTGGCTGTTACGCCTATGCCCGATGCCAGTCAGCTTGCCCAAATCGCTGTTTGCACCGCTGCAACAGCTCGTTGTGTGGCTGGATTTAAAGACCCCCGTGTGGCCATGCTGAGCTTCTCTACCAAGGGAAGTGCTAGCCATGAGTCGGTGGATAAGGTGGTTGAGGCTACCCGTTTGGCCAAGGCTATGGCCCCCGACCTGCGTATCGACGGCGAATTGCAAGCCGATGCCGCACTGGTTCCATCCGTTGGACAGAAGAAAGCGCCTGGAAGTGCCATCGCAGGTAATGCCAATGTGCTGGTGGTGCCTAATCTTGAGGTAGGAAATATTAGCTACAAGCTGGTGCAACGCCTAGGAAACGCCCAGGCCATTGGCCCGATTTTGCAGGGCATAGCACGCCCTGTTAACGATTTGAGTCGCGGTTGCTCGGTAGACGACATTTATTACATGGTGGCCATTACTGCTTGTCAGGCACAAAACGCCAAGGCTAAGGCTTGCGCGCTCAATGCCGATAAATAAATAACAACGATATATAACAATGAAAATCTTGG
Source organism: Hoylesella shahii (assembly GCF_937990675.1). Classification (NCBI taxonomy): domain Bacteria; kingdom Pseudomonadati; phylum Bacteroidota; class Bacteroidia; order Bacteroidales; family Prevotellaceae; genus Hoylesella; species Hoylesella shahii. The sequence goes on from NZ_CALKQY010000073.1 coordinate 67,426, forward strand.
TTTTAAACTGTGGAAGCTCGTCCATTAAGTACAAGCTCTACAACATGGACGATAAGTCGGTTCTGGCTCAAGGAGGCGTTGAACGCATCGGTCTAGACGAGGCTTTTTTGAAACTAACACTGCCAAACGGCGAGAAAAAAGTGATTATGCACGACATGCCCGACCACAAGGAGGGTGTGAACTTCGTGTTCCAAATGCTGCTCGATAAAGAGATTGGCGCCATTAGCGACCTCAAGGAGATTGACGCCGTGGGTCATCGCATCGTGCAAGGTGGCGACAAGTATAACGATAGCTGTATCGTTACGCCCGAGGTAGAAAAAGGTATTGAAGAACTTTGCGACCTTGCCCCTGTGCACAACGCAGGCCATCTTCGTGGTATCAGAGCCGTAGATGCCCTTATGCCCACCACGCCTCAAGTGGTTGTGTTCGATAATGCCTTCCATAGCACCATGCCCGAACATGCTTTCCTCTATGCTGTTCCTTATAAGTTCTACGAGAACTACCATGTTCGCCGCTACGGTTTCCATGGCACAAGCCACCGTTATGTATCGCAACGCGTGTGCGATTACCTGGGTCGCGACATCAAAACCCAACGCATCATCACTTGCCACATTGGCAATGGCGCCAGCATGGCTGCCGTTAAATTTGGTAAATGCATTGACACCTCAATGGGTCTTACACCACTCGAAGGCCTTATGATGGGCTCGCGTTCGGGCGATATCGACCCCTCGGCTGTTACTTACCTGATGGATAAAACGGGAATGAAGCCACAAGAAATGGCCGAATACCTCAATAAGCAGAGTGGTGTGCTGGGTATCACGGGCATCTCGTCGGATATGCGCGAAATTGAATCGGCTGCTGCCGAGGGCAATAAGCGTGCACAACTGGCGCTCGACATGTACAACTATCGCATTAAGAAATACATTGGCGCCTACGCTGCTGCAATGGGTGGTGTAGACATCATCGTTTGGACGGCTGGTGTTGGCGAAAACCAAACGGGAACGCGCCTCGATGCTTGCAGCGATTTAGAGTTCTTGGGTATCAAGATGGATGCCGAAGCCAATAAAGTGCGTGGCAAAGAGGCTATTATCTCTACGCCCGACTCGAAGGTTACGGTGTGCGTTATCCCCACAGACGAAGAACTGGTTATCGCAAGCGATACACAAAAGCTTGTGAGCAAACTTGGATAAATGGCCCGCTAGCGCCTTAACACCACTGATACTATTGGCCATGCTAGGATGCTAGCCACCCAATAACCTTTAAGCGACCAATTGAGCCATGCGCCCAATCGGTCGCTTTCTTTATCTACCTATTATTAGGTATTGTCTTATTCTTTATCTATTGTTAACTTTGCAGCCGTATTCAGGATAGGTGTATTCCATAACATCGCATTCCAGCTTTTCAAACAAACGTGCATTCAGCAACTGAACCCTTCATCCCAATCAGTACTGCGTGTTTCTCGTGTTGCTTGGTTGCAGTGGCTTTATTCCTTCTCATCTTGTCTAATGAAGGATGAAAGCTGAGAGGTGAAATTTAAATGTAAAATATTCGGTGCAAAATTTAACACTGAGAGTGGCTTTTTTGCGCGCCAATCGTCGCGCGGTCGCAAATATTCAATTCTCGCGGGAGTTTGTTGAGGCGAAACAAAAGATGTGGGAGGCAGATACCACAAAAGGATTTTTAGTCGAAAAAGTTGTGGTTTACACCAAAAAATAGATAGTTTAAAACAAAATTTAGGCTAAAATGCAGCAAAACGCCGTGCAATATGCAGCAAAATACCTTGCGTTTTGCTGCTAAACGCAGTGCGTTTTGCTGCTAAATGCAAGGTAAAATGGTGCAAAACGCAGAGTTAAATGGTGCAAAACGCGTTTCTTACAGCGCCTAAATCTTTACAATCGAGAGTAGAATGATACCTAATTTTGGTGAAAATATCGCCAAAAGTCTACTTTTTGTATGCTAAAACTGGTTTTTGGGACGACGAAAAATTGTGATCTTGGCACCAAATAGAAAGGCAAAAAGGTGCAAATTGATACTTTGACACTCAAAAAGACTGTAAAATAAAATGTGCAAGACTGAAAAAAAGGCCTAAAACCATGCTTTAGAGCATCTGTTTTCGCTAGAAGGGGTCGGAATTGGAGGGGTGTTTTGTAAAACAATAGTACTGGTTTTAACAATGTAAGGCGGGCAAATGGTTTTGAAAAACAAACCACATGTCCTGTTAATGCGCGCGCACATGCGTTGCACACACAGAATTAACCACTCTGTAACAAGCGCACTTCTCGGCCCAACGCCATAAAGAGAAGGTGTGTTTGAGGCTGTTAACACGCAACAGATTGTCGAAGCATATTGTGGCGTTGTGCAATTTTTTACACATAAAAGCATGGCGAGGTGGAAATAAAACAGTAACTTTGTGCAACAAAACCTAAAGATAATTATTTAACGATGACAAAGCGCATGCCTTGGGCATTGCAATAAACCTTTATAAGACACGGAAGAAATGATGACATTAATTGTTGTGAGTGGCTCGAGACATACCGACTGGGTATTTGTTGAAGATGGAAACATCGTGGAAAAGGCTCGTACTGAGGGATTAAATCCTTATTTCCAAACCCGAAAGGAAATAAGCCGAAGCGTTAGACTGGGCTTGCCCGAGGAGTATTTTCATCGTAAGCTGCAAAAAATATATTATTATGGTGCAGGATGTAGCAACGAATCCAAAAAGAAAGTGGTGAGCACGTCTATCATCTCGCAATTTAAAACCCCAACTTTCGTTGAAAGCGATTTGCTGGCGGCTGCGCGTGGCATGTGTCAAGATAAGCCGGGCATTGCCTGTATTCTTGATACGGGTAGCAACTCGTGTTTTTATAATGGTGAGGAAATTGTTAAAAACGTGCGACCTGGTGGCTTTATTCTTGGCGACGAGGGTAGTGGTTCGAACATGGGAAAGTTGTTTCTCTCGGATGTTCTTAAACGTTTGGCACCAGAAGAATTGGTGGTTGATTTTCTATATCGAAACAATACCACACCATCCGAAATGATGGAGAAGGTGTATAACGAGCCTCTGCCACATTATTATTTGGCTACGGTGAGCAATTTCTTGGCCGAAAGGTCAAACCATGAGTATGTGCGCGAACTGGTTGCAGACAGCTTCCGTAACTTTATCAAACGCAATTTGATACAATACGATTTTCAATCGCAGCCCGTTTACTTCATGGGTAAGATTGCAACAACGTGGGAACGACTGCTACTCACCGTGTGTTCGGAATTTAATTTCCAGCCTGCACGCATCGAAACCGATATTATTCCAGGACTGGTTAACTATCACAACCTGCGGCATCGACAAGGAAGCGACGTGCGCGGATAATGTTTGCGAAGCGCTCTTGTTTGCCCAATGGGGCAGCAAGGGCGCTTCGAGGTTTTATAAGGTGCATTTGTGGGCGTTGGTTTTGGGGCAAATTTCATCGTGTGAACATCTACTTTTGCACGCCAAAAACACGATGTTACAAGCCAATTGGTGGAATAGGGGAGAGATTGAAGTGATGACCTTGAAGGCTTAACATGTATTAAATAGGCAGATGGATAAGACAACAAAATATAAAATGTAATATATTTATGGATAAATGCTTGCAACGTAAATAATAAAGAATTAACTTTGTAATGTGTTTTTCATAGTATTAGATTTAAGGTTAACAAAAGGTTGGGGCTCAGCGGAGCCCTTTTTTTATGCCTTAAATTTAGGGCTAAGTGCTGTTTTTCATCTGTTTATCGCTGCATTTGACTTGTTTTTCGCATAGGTTGAGGGCTAATCCATCAGTTTGTGAAGTAATATTGCACGATATTTGTGTTTGTGTCGCGATTTTTTATTAACTTTGCAGTCAAGCCCCCAGCATAGAATACTGTGCTAAAAATGCGTTTAGAGAAGCGCGGAGAGTGTTATAATATGGTGGTTAAGGGCAAATGTGAGTAGTGAGCCAATCGTGGCGCGCAACAAAGTGAAAACGTGGCAGTTTCTTAACGAATTGAAACACGCTCGTGGCAGTTTCAACAGGCAGCAACAGCGATTATCTAAGTGCGCAGATGTAAGGCCACACAAATTCGATAACAAGAAATACGCAATTTTATTATTACGAAATGAACAAGCAACAGCCGTCGCTCACCGAGCGTAAGTATCTTTTACCCTTTGTGCTTATCACCACCCTGTTTTTTCTATGGGGCTTTGCTAGAGCCATACTTGATGTTTTGAACAAGCATTTTCAAAACGAACTCAATATATCGATAGCCCAATCGGCCTTTATCCAGGTAACAACCTACTTGGGTTATTTCATCATGGCCATCCCCGCGGGGTTGTTTATCAATCGTTTTGGCTACCGTCGAGGGGTGGTATTTGGCCTGTTGCTCTTTGCGTTGGGGGCATTTCTCTTTGTTCCAGGTGCCTATCATAGCACGTTCGAGGTGTTTTTAGTGGCTTTATTTGTTCTTGGTTGCGGACTAACGTTTCTCGAAACGGCCGCCAATCCCTATGTCACCGAATTGGGTTCTGAACAAACGGCCACCAGTAGACTCAATCTCTCGCAATCGTTTAACGGCATGGGAAGCATCTTTGCCACCTTAAGTGTGGGGCTGTTTCTCTTTCGAGGCGACAGCGAAGGGGGCAATGTGGCCGTGCCTTACGTGGTGCTGGGCATTGTGGTGCTTATTATTGCGCTGGTGTTTTCGCGTGTGCAATTGCCCGAAATACATCCCTCAGTCGGCGAAGAGCAGGAAGGTGGCGGGCTGCATAACCTTTTTTTGCTCTTTAAGAAACCCATGTTTGTGTTGGGTTTGGCCGCTCTTTTGGCTTACGAAGTGGCCGAAATATCCATTAATAGCTATTTCATCAACTTTGTAACTGGGCAAGGATGGATGACAGATAAGGTGGCTTCGATGGTGTTGACCGCCGCATTGGCCTTTTTTATGATAGGAAGGTTTGGCGGAAGTTGGGTGATGCGCCGTGTTAGTGCTCAGCGAGTGTTGCTGGTTTGTGCAGTGGGCTGCGTGGTAAGTATCTGCATGGTGTTGCTCAATGCGGGCTCGTTGTCGTTGATAGGGTTGCTAGTCAACTATTTTTTCGAAGCCATTATGTTTCCCACCATCTTTTCTTTAGCCCTTAAAGATTTGGGCGTTCTCACCAAAAGTGCTTCATCAGTACTGATGATGACACCCGTGGGTGGATGCGGTTTTTTGCTGATGGGTCTTATTGCCGATGGTGGCAACCCCGTGCTTCCCTTTGTTTTGCCTCTTGCAGGCTTTGCGGTGGTGCTAGCATATGCGTGGAAAGTGAATAGGGCAAGGAGATAGGTGATTGCTACTTCAAGGGAGAAAAGTTTAGTAATGGCTTCGAAGAATTCAAGTTTAGCAATGGCCACTTGAGTGTATAAGGTCTCGATGATTTTAAGCATACCAAGGCTATTTAGGCTATCTATGAGCAAGTTATAATCCCTAAAAGAACATAATATAATCCCGCTTATGCCTATAAGTGGGATTTTTTTTGTAACTTTACCACACTATTCACCAACAACCCGGTAGTATGCCCCAATAAAGGCAGCCGGCAAAACACAAAAACAATCGTTCAAAGCATGATCACTACATTAGTAATCCTCGCAATTTCGGTAACTATGTTTATAATTGGCCGCGTCCGTTCTGATGTGGTGGCAGTTTGTGCCATGGCTGCACTGCTTATTTTTGGCATCCTAACCCCAGCCGAAGCCCTTGCAGGCTTCTCTTCTACCGTTGTTATCATGATGGTGGGCCTGTTTGTGGTGGGCGGAGCCATATTCCAAACAGGCTTGGCCAAGGCAGCTAGTCATCGAATAATGGCGCTTGCAGGTGGAAACGACACGTTTATGTTTCTGTTAGTGATGTTTGCAACGGCCATCATTGGTGCCTTTGTGAGCAACACAGGTACAATTGCGCTGATGATGCCTGTGGTGGTTAGCGTGGCAACACAAAAGGGAATGCACCCCGGGCGAATGCTTATGCCACTGGCTTTTGCTAGCAGTATGGGCGGTATGCTCACACTTATTGGTACACCCCCTAACCTTGTGATACAAGAAGCATTGACACAGGCTGGCGAAACGCCACTTACCTTCTTCTCGTTTACTCCCGTGGGACTTATTATCGTGGTGATTGGCGTGCTGTTGATGTTACCCCTGTCGCGCATGTTCTTGGGAAAACGCAAACAAAAAGATGGCGATGCAGCCAATAAAGGTAAAACATTAGACCAGTTAGTGGAGGAATATAACCTCCAACATCAACTTAGAAGATACCACATCACACCGCAATCGCCTATCACAGGACAAACCCTGGCCGAACTAGACCTGCGCAACCGATTTGGCGTTAGCGTGATGGAGATAAGGCGAAAGGCTGCACGAAGTGGCCGATTTATTCGTAACGTGAAGCAAAGCATGCCCATGCCCGACAGTATGATGCAGGCTGAAGACATTATTTACATATCAGGAGACAACGAACAGATGGACCGCTTTGCCAAGGATATGAAGCTGGAACAGCTGGACGACACCGGAATTGACTTCTATGACTTGGGTATTGCCGAACTGGTGCTTATGCCAACCTCGCAACTTAATGGCGCAAGACTAAAAACTTCGGGACTAAGAGAACACTATAACGTGAATGTTCTGGGTATTAGGCGTAGTCATAACTACATCCTCAACGACCTCTCCGAAGAAAAATTGCATGCAGGAGACGTGTTGTTGGTGCAGGGCTCGTGGACCAATATCGGACAATTGGCAGGCGAAAACGAAGACTGGGTGGTGCTGGGACAGCCCAAAGAACAGGCTCAAAAGGTGATTCTTACTAATAAAGCTCCCATCGCTGGCGCTATCATGGTGTTGATGGTGGCCATGATGATGTTCGACTTCATACCCATTGCACCCGTTACGGCTGTTATCATTGCAGGACTTTTAATGGTGCTAACGGGATGTTTTAGAAACGTGGAAGCAGCTTACAAAACCATCAATTGGGAAAGTATAGTACTCATTGCAGCCATGATGCCCATGTCTACCGCCCTTGAGAAAACAGGTGTGTCGGCACAAATATCACACACTTTGGTAAACTCGCTGGGAAGCATGAGCCCACTTGTGCTGCTCGCAGGTATATATCTCACCACTTCGGTGATGACAATGTTTATCAGTAACACCGCAACAGCCGTGCTAATGGCCCCCATAGCCCTGTCGGCCGCAAAGGAAATACACGCCAGTCCCTACGCATTCCTCTTTGCAGTGACCATCGCTGCCAGTATGTGTTTTATGTCGCCGTTCTCCACTCCGCCTAACGCACTGGTGATGAGAGCCGGACAATACACCTTTATGGACTATGTTAAGGTGGGCTTCCCCTTACAATTGGTCATCGGCGTGGTGATGGTTTTCCTACTCCCCATCATCTTCCCGCTATAATAAAACTAACGTATGCAAATGTAAAGTAAAGCTGACAAAAAGTTAGTCAATAACTGATAAATGTCAAGTAATGTTGCATTTCGAAGGCGCAAGACAATAAAAACACAAACAACTCTTTGTGTTGACAAATTAAAACATTAAATTTGCATGTGTTTAAAAGAGTATCAGGAAATCCAACTTTATAATATAATAAAATTATGGTAGATTACAAATCACTAGGCCTAGTAAACACTCGCGAGATGTTTAAAAAGGCTATCAATGGCGGATATGCAATTCCGGCATTCAACTTTAACAACATGGAACAGCTGCAAGCCATCATTAAGGCTGCTGCCGATCTCAAATCACCCGTAATCTTACAGGTATCGAAGGGCGCACGCAACTATGCTAACCCCACCCTTCTGCGTTATATGTCACAGGGCGCTGTTGAATACGCAAAAGAACTCGGTGTAAAACACCCCGAAATCGTTATCCACCTCGACCACGGAGATAGCTTCGAAACTTGCAAAAGCTGTATCGATGCTGGCTTCTCTTCTGTAATGATCGACGGTTCGTCACTTCCTTACGACGAAAACGTGGCTCTTACCAAGAAGGTTGTTGAGTATGCACACCAATTCGACGTAACTGTTGAAGGCGAACTCGGTGTTCTGGCTGGCGTTGAAGACGATGTTGTGGCTGCCGAATCGCACTACACCAAACCCGAAGAGGTTATCGACTTCGTTACGAAGACTGGCGTTGACTCGCTGGCTATCTCTATCGGTACTTCGCATGGTGCATATAAGTTCACTCCCGAACAATGCACACGCGACCCCAAAACGGGCCGTCTTGTTCCTCCTCCCTTGGCTTTCGACGTGCTCGATGCCATCATGGAGAAACTCCCTGGATTCCCAATCGTACTCCACGGTTCGTCTTCTGTACCCCAAGAGTATGTTGATATGATTAACAAATACGGTGGCAAGTTGCCCGATGCAGTAGGTATCCCCGAAGAGCAACTGCGTAAAGCATCGAAGAGCGCCGTTTGTAAGATTAACATCGACTCAGACTCGCGCTTGGCCTTCACCGCTGCTGTGCGCAAGGTGTTTGCTGAAAAGCCCGCTGAGTTCGACCCCCGCAAGTACTGTGGACCTGCTCGCGACCTCATGACCGAACTCTACAAGCACAAAATTAAAGAAGTTTTGGGTTCAGATAACAAGCTGGCTCAACTCGACTAATTTTTTAATAAGTCTTTTGTGGATGTGCTTCCGCAGCGGGAGCACATCCTTATTCTTTTATATAAACCAAACAATGCTGTGCCATTTGCTGCTAACAGCATTGCTGCTGATGAAAAACAGGTTGCTAACATCTGCACGCGCCACCTTTATAATAAGGATAGGCGCTTATTTTTTTGCCTAAACGCCAACCTGAAGCCATATATCACCAACTCATCTCGTAAATATCAACTTTAATGGCCAACTTATCTGCTTCCAAAAAAATAACTTATTGAACAAACAATTATTCTCCTAAAAAACGATGTGAATACAAAAATATTCTTTATTTTTGCAAAAAATACCATGGAGATATGGAGAGAATAATCATTACCCTGTTATGCACACTCAGCGTTTTTAACTCTATTGCCCAATCAAAGAAGGGATTTGTAATCACAAGTGACATACCCGACCTGCCCGATGGCATTGAGGTGGAACTCGAAACTGCTGAAGGTTCAAACTACGATGAAGTGGCTAGAACCACTGTTAAGGATGGAAAATTCGAACTCGTGGGAAAACTTACGCATCCCACGCTCTGCACTTTGTCTACCAACAACTACAAGTTGTTGCTGGCAATGGAGTCGAAAGAGGAACCTACGTTTACTTTTACACCCATCTTTGTGAGCAACACCGAGATGGTTGTTAAGGCTGATAAGTATAAATATCTTGCATCTAACTTGCCACTAAGTAGCCATCTAAAGGTTACAGGCGGAAGGGCGCAAGCTGATTTCAACGACTTTAACCAGCGAAAAAACGACTCGCTCACCTGGATGAAGAAGCATCCGCAATCGCCTTTGGCCATAAAAATGGCCACCGAAATGGTGCAGAACAATCGCTCGCTTACTAAACGCCAGATACAAGACATGACGGCCACCATATTTGCGTGTCCAGAAGATTATCAAAGGGTGGTGGCTTATAGGCGAGCTGTGGCTATAGCTGAGGCTATGGCCGTGGGAGAGAAGCTGCAAGACGTGTCGATGTACACCGAAAAAAACAAAGGTACATCGCTGCTTGAGGCCATTCCTGCTGGCAAAGTGGCGTTCGTGGGCTTCTGGACTACATGGCGAAAGACTAATCAAAAGCTCATTCCCGAACTTAAAAGGATGATTGCCAAACACCCTGAAGTGTCGTTTCTCAATGTGGCCGATGATAAAGAAGATTATCTTTGGCAAAAATTCTTGGAGCGCGAACAACTATCGTGGCCTCAATATCGACTCACAAAGCGGGGGCTGAAGCACTTCACCGAGACTTATGGCCAAGATGCAACGCCCTTCTTTGTGATGCTTGCACCCGACGGAACTATCGTTAGGGTGAGCAGCTACTTAGCCGATATGCATAAGTTGATGGATAAAACTGCTTCGCGAATGACCCGATTGTACGAACAGAAGCAGAAAAAGGCTGCTGAACAAAATCCTGAACGCAAATCCAAGAAAGGTAAATAAATTGCTTTGTGGCCTCACTCATAATGCGTTGACGCGTGGGAAAGGCAGATTAAAATTATACCCAATGGTAAAAAGGTTTACCATTGGGCTATCATTCTTTGCCTGTTGGCCTTTGCTTATGTGCCTATTGGGCTATGACGGTTTGCAAGTTGCATAATGATAATCTGACACAAGTGCAAGAATCACTTGCCTAAGACCAATGTGTATTTGCTAAACACGCCGTATGTTAACCATAGACGTGTAGGTCATATTGTCTTTTTAATTCAGGTTCACCCTTATCTGTCTGTAGGTTTCTCACTCATTTCGAAGCTAATATTAGCCCCAGCGGTAAGCGTTTGGTGGGTTAACCAATGGCTTTTGTTGGGTGTTGCGTTAACCGTTAGGGCCTTAATATATCGCCATTGTGGATTGTTGCTGGTGATAACTGTGGTTTTGCCATTCTCTAGGTGCAATTTCACCTTCGCAAAGAGAGGCGAACCGATGGCGTATTCGTTGCTAGCAGGGCACACTGGATAGAAGCCCATAGCCGAGAAAACATACCATGCCGAGGTTTGGCCATTGTCTTCGTCGCCACAATAGCCGTCGGGTTGGGCGCTATAAAGTCTATCCATCACCTCGCGAACCCAATATTGTGTCTTCCAAGCTGCGCCACTCCAATTGTAAAGGTAGGGCATGTGCTGTATTGGTTGGTTGCCATGAGCGTAATTACCCATGTTCATAATCTGCATTTCGCGTATCTCGTGTATCACTTGTCCGTAATAACTATCGTCGAACACTGGCGGAAGGGCAAAAACAGAGTCGAGCATGGCTGTGAAAACCTTATTACCACCCATTAAAGCAATGAGAGCGTTGGGGTTATGAAACACCGACCACGTGTAATGCCAGCCATTTCCCTCGGTAAACACGTCGCCCCACTTCAGTGGATTGTAGGGCGTTTGCCACTCACCGTTTTTCTTTCGTCCGCGCATCAGGTTAAATTCTTTACTGAAAAGGTTGCGATAGTTTTCTGCGCGACGTTCGTACACAGCCCATTCTTTCTTGGGTTTGCCCAGTGCTTTGCCCAATTGAGCAATACACCAGTCGTCGTAAGCATACTCTAAGGTGCGCGCTGCACTCTCGTTAATACCCACATCGCAAGGCACATAGCCCAGTGTGTTGTAATATTCGTGACCTAAACGTCCTGTAGAAGCCACCTGCGGGTGCACTGCTTTGGTGCCATTCTTAACAGCTTGCCAAAGTGTTTCGATGTCGTAACCGCGTATTCCTTTGATGTAAGCATCGGCAACCACCGAGGCAGAGTTGTTTCCCACCATGCAATTGCGATGGCCTGGGCTGGCCCATTCGGGTAAAAAACCGCTCTCCTTGTAGGCATTAACCAGTCCTTCCTGCATCTCGCGCGCCATAGAAGGGTATATCAAGTTAATCAGTGGGAACAAACTGCGGAACGTATCCCAAAACCCCGTGTCGGTAAACATTGTTCCTGGAAGCACCTTGCCGTTGTAGGGACTGTAATGAAGGGTATCGCCTTTGGCTGAAATTTCGTAGAATTTGCGGGGGAAAAGCGTTGAGCGATACAGGCACGAATAGAAAGTGCGAAGGTTATCCACGTTGTTGTCTTCCACGCTGATGCGTCCCAACACCTCGTTCCATCGTTGTCGGCCCTTTTGTAGCAGTGTTTCTAACGAGTGGTTGCCCAATTCGTTGAGGTTTTGCATGGCTTGCGCTTTGCTAATAAACGACGAGGCCACACGTGCATGCACCTGTTCGCCACGCTTACAACTAAAGGTGACGATGGCGCCAGCGTGGTTGGCTTGCACTTCTTGTTTGCCACTGGGCAGCAAGTTGTTGCCATCGGCCAAATGCACAGCAGCAAAATCGCGGTCGAATACCACCACAAAATAGTTTTTAAAGTTATCGGGCACGCCACCACTGTTTTTTGTGGTGTAGCCCACGATGGTGCGTTTGTCGGGCATTACCTTTACATACGAACCCTTGTCGAATGCATCTACGATGACGTTTGCCGAGTCGGTCTTTGGGAAAGTAAAGCACATCAGGCACGCACGCTCGGTAGGAGCAAGCTCTGCCGTAATGTCGTAATCGGCCAAGTACACCTTATAATGATAGGGTTTGGCCGTTTCTGCCTTGTGCGAGAACCACGAGGCGCGCTCTTCCTCGTCAAAGACGGGTTTACCCGTAGTGGCCATGAGGGCGAATTGTCCGTAATCGTTTATCCACGGACTGGGTTGGTGCGTTTGTTTCAGTCCTCTTATCTTGTTGGCTTGATAGGCATAGGTCCAGCCGTCGCCCATTTTTCCTGTTTGGGGTGTCCAAAAGTTCATGCCCCAGGGCATTGCAATGGCGGGATAGGTGTTGCCTGTAGACAGTTGATAAGTGGACTGTGTGCCCACCAATGTGCTAACATAATCAACGGGTTGGGTTTGAGCCATGCCCACATTGGCAGCCAAAAAGGCAAGAATGATGAAACAAAACTTCTTCATTGTGCTAAAAATGATAATGCGTTGTAAACAGTTGGGCGCAAGAAGTCCCATTGTTTACAACGCATTTTTTGTTTAGATATTATATGCAGTGTGCCCGAATAGGGAAATTACACTTTTATAGATGCGGTTTGAGTTGCTTAACCCACACGTCGTAGCCAGCTTTGTTAAGGTGAAGCCCGTCGCTAGTTAGGTCGGCTCGCATGATATTGGTACCAGGTTCGGCGAAATGTGGGAAGAGGTTGATGAAGGTTAATCCCCTTTCGCGTGCCAGCGTCTCAAGGCGAGCATTGATTTGTGGTATCATATCGGTTTTGCCTTGCAGGCGTTTCCATCGTCCAGTGCTTTCTCGTATAGGCAAAAGGCTCTGTAGCACCAGTTTTGTTTTAGGCGATTGGGCGCGTATATGGTCAACCAGCAGGCGTATGCTGTTCACGATACTATCAACAGAGAGGTCGTGACTAACATCGTTTACGCCGATAAGCAAGAATATTTTTGAGGGCTTATAGGGTGTAATCTGAAACAAGCGATCATCAACACCCATAACCACATCGCCACTAATACCACGGTTGCGCACGTTGGGTTTACCCAGTTTCTCGGCCCAGTTGCGTCCACCTTCGGTAAGACTGTTGCCCAGCATCACAATATCGGTGGTGCGTATGGGCTCTTCGGCTGCAAAAACACGCATTCTGGCGTAATAGTTGGGTGGGTAAGGAGCTGTCTCATTGGTGATGCTTGCAGCCACAGCGTTGGCCACTTGCGCGCGTAGACGTATCACATTAGAAGCGTCTACGGGGTGAACGCTGTTGCAAAGCAAAATAATAGAGACGTCGTTTACGGGGTCGATAACGATTGAAGTGCCCGTGTAACCCGTGTGTCCATAGGCTTCGTTGCTCAGCAAGTCGCCTTTGTTAGAGGCATAAGCCGAATTAACGTCCCAGCCATAGGCACGTCCAAAGCTGTTAAAATGGGTGGGAACAGCACGCATGGCCTTTACCGTAAGCGGACTAAGGATGCGTTTACCGCCCCATTCGCCACCATTTTGCAGCATGGCACACAGTGTGGCCACATCTTCGGCCGAAGAGAACAAACCTGCATTGCCTGATACTCCACCGTTTAAAGAACAGGCAAGGGGGTCGTGCACCTGACCCAGTTTCACCATACCATTGGCCAAACGCTCGGTAGGAGCAATAGGTGTGAGGTCTGCTTTTTCGCCATTAACCAGCCAGCGAGCTTGTGCGGTGTTCGTGAGTTTGCCGTTTTTGTCGGCCGTGCAGGGCAAAAAATCGGTGTGTTTCATACCCAGAGGTATGAAAATATTGTTGGCGGCGAAGGTGCGGAGCGATTCTCCCGTGATGCGTTCAACAATGTTTTGTAGGGTGATATAGTTCAGACAGCTGTATTGCATGTCTGAGCGTGGCCTAAAATTGCGCTTCACATGGGCAATGTGTGCCATCAGTTTGGCGGGGTTAGGCTTGCCGTTAGGTTCGGCCAACGAGCTTACTGGGGCGTAAGCAGGTAGTCCCGAGGTGTGTGTAAACAAGTCTTCTACACGTATCGTAACACTGTCTTTACCTTCGCCGTGCCAGTTTTCGAAACCTGGAATATAGGTGCTAACAGGGTCGGAGAGTCTGAGTAGTCCGCGTTCCACCAGCAACATGGCCGCAATAGCCGTAGCCATGGGTTTGGTACACGAAGCCATATCGAACACCGTTTGCGTGGTCATGGGCAGCGTGTTGGGGTAAGTTTGTCTGTTGCCGTAGGCTTTAAGGTAGGCAATTTTGCCATGTCTCACCACGGCAAGCACAGCACCAGGAGTTCGATGGTCGCGAATGGCGCGCATAATCACCTCATCGGCAATGCTCAGTCGTGCCGAACTCATGCCCACTTCTTCGGGCGAAGCCGTGGGAACATTGTTAGCCGAGGCGTTAAGTGAGAAGGCACAGAGCACCATAAACAATAGTCTGAACATGGTTTGTATGCTTTAAGGGGTTTATTGTGTTGGGCGTTTGTATTCTTCCAAGGCCTTTTCTACCGAGCCATGGAGCAAAAGCAAGTTTTTAGCTTTGCCATATTCAAGGCCGAGCATCTCAACAAGCATGCGTGTACCGCGGTCAACAAGTTTTTTGTTGCTTAGTTGCATGTTCACCATCTTGTTGCCTTTAACACGTCCAAGCTGTATCATCACGGCAGTAGAAATCATGTTGAGAATCATTTTTTGTCCTGTTCCCGATTTCATTCTCGAGCTTCCAGTAACGTATTCGGGGCCAACAATCATTTCGATGGCCACATCGCTTTCGGCAGCCATGGGCGAATTGGGGTTGCTTGTGATGCAGGCCGTGAGTATGCCGTGTTCTCTTGCATTGCGAAGAGCGCCCACCACATAGGGTGTAGTGCCCGAAGCAGCGATGCCAATAACGGTGTCTTTCTCGTTAATGTTCAGTTCGGTAAGTTCTTCCCATCCATGTTCTTCATCGTCTTCTGCGTTCTCCACAGCGTTGCGCAATGCGGTGTCGCCGCCAGCAATGAGTCCAAGAACCAGTGTTTTGGGTACACCAAAGGTGGGTGGTAGCTCGCTAGCGTCTAGCACTCCCAGGCGTCCGCTGGTGCCAGCACCCATATAGAAGATGCGTCCGCCACGTTTCATGCGGGGCACAATGAGTTCTACAAGTTTTGCTACTTGTGGAATAGTTTTCTCAACAGCCTCTGCCACCTTGCGGTCTTCGGTGTTTATCTCTCTTAAAAGTTGTTCGGCCGTCTTTGTTTCGAGGTTGTTGTAGAGCGACGGCTGCTCGGTTATCTTTGTGAATGACATAGTGATGATGAATATAAAGCCTTATCCTCGCCCCATCCCACAGGAGTGGGGAGCTGAATGTTGTGAGATGGCTTTGTTTACTATATTTATTTACTTGTGCTAGTTTTGCTTATGAGGTTTTTGGCCTGCTATATGGCCACTGCATACTTTTCTTTGTTTTTTATTTCAGTGGTATATGGCTTGCCTTCTCTCTTTGGAGAGGGGTTGTGGGCTGTGGTTATGAATGATAGGCAACCAGTCCTTCCATCGGACTTTTCATTATTTGGCCGATTGAAACGCCCAACTCGTTGGCAGCTTCGGTAATTTCGTTGCAGTAATAATGGGCTACAGAGCCTATGCAGTTCATAGCAAGCGTGTTGTATTGGTATTGCATCACGTTACGACGGATAAACGATTTGAAGGCTTTTACCAACAATTGGTGCACGGCAGGATGTTCGCGATGGCGCGAAAGGAAAGGACTAAAGCTGGCCAAGAACCTACTGGGGAAGGGTTGACGGTACACGCGGTCGATGATGTCGGCCTGCGAGGTATTGTGTTCGTCAAAGAAAGCCTGCTTAAGGTCGGCAGGAAGTTGGTTTTTTAGTAGGTCGCTCACCAGTCTTTTGCCCAGGTTGGCCCCACTTCCTTCATCTCCAAGGATGAAACCCAAGGCAGGAACGTTGAACGAAATGGCATCGCCATCATAGTAACACGAGTTAGAACCTGTGCCCAAGATGCAGGCAATGCCGGGCTTACGGCCACAAAGGGCGCGGGCTGCAGCAAGGAGGTCGGAGTTTACCTCAATGGCAGTAGCCTGGGGGAAGCAGCGTTCAAGACTAGCGTTCACCAATGGCGACTTCTCGGGTGTGCATCCTGCGCCATAGAAATACACTGCTGCGGGTTGCTCGTTGGGTAGGTTGGGCAAGAGGTTCTGTCGTATTTCTTCCTCCATTTGCTCTTGTGTTTGGAAGAAGGGGTTCATTCCTTTGGTCTCTAGTCGGGCCTGTTGTTGCCCATCTTTCACCAAACACCAGTCTGTTTTGGTTGAACCACTGTCGGCGATGAGTATATATTGCATATTTTTATAGTTTATAAGTTGGTGAGTTTATGTGTTGGTAAGTTTTTTAGTTTACGAGTTGGTAAGTCTATGCGTTGGTAATTTTTTAGTTTACGAGTTGCTTGTTTACCGAGTTGATGATTTTTTGCGTTTGCGAGAGGTGTGTTTGGTGCACTTATTGCAAGGAAGAGGAGAGATTTTAGGCATTCGTTGCCCGTTTTCCCTAGCAATTTATCTGCAACAAAGCCATTTTGTGGCGCTACAAGGTTGCTTGTACGACGCATGAGCGCATGTTATAACCTCTTTGCATCTCAATTTATCACAACTTAATATATATTTTTCTCTTGTATAGTTGATAACCAATAACCCAGTTAAGGGCGATGAAGAGAAGCGAGTATACAAGCGAGCCGCCATATTGTCCGAAGATGGGCGAGAGCATTTGCGTGTAGATATAGCCTATCACATTCATTTGCTTGTCGCCAACGGGGAAGGTGAATGCCCCAAACACAATGGCAAAGAAGTCGCTTACCACGAAAAGGAAGAGGGGGTTAACCCCGAACACTTCAAAAAACACGCTCCACTTCTTTTTACCTTTAACATCTATAACCCAAGTGAGCAAGGCTAGGAGCATGGAAGCTAGTCCGCAGGTTACCAGTACATAGGTGGGCGACCACACTTTTTTGTTGATGGGGCAGCCATAGCTTAGCAGGTATCCAACAAAGAGTAGCGAAGTGCCTACCACAAAGAGCGGCACAACCTTGGTAAGGGTGATATGGGTAGGTGTGTCTAGGTGCTCAACGTTTGCATCGCTCTTGCGAAATAGCAGTCCACCAATGAGGAAACCCAGCAGCGTGTGGGCAATGGCGGGCAGCGTGCTTAGCAATCCCTCGGGGTCGATGCCGTTGTCTAGGTACATGTGCTTAGTGGTAAGCACGGCGCGGTCTACTATCGAGAGGATATTTGTTTCGTCGTATGCAAAACCGTTGCCCCACATCAGCAGACCAAAATAGCCCAGGAGCAATGCGCCAGCAATGTAAGGCAAGTGCTTATGGCGCACGGTAATGGCTAACAAAGCCGTTGCGCCGTAGCAAACAGCTAGGCGGGCGAGCACGCCAGTGAGACGAATAGTATCAAACGACCATATTGTGTACCATAGCTGTGCGAAAAAGTCGGCACCTGATAGCGGATTATTTAAGCGGTGACAGAACTTGGAAAACCAGCCAATAGCCAACCCCACAAGATAGATAAGCACCATGCGTTTGAGTATTTTCATAACGGTGGCGCGGTTACAGGTGAAGTCGAACTTGCGCATGGCGATGTAGATACACATGCCCATCACGCACATAAAGAAGGGGTAGACAAGGTCGGTGGGTGTTAGTCCGTTCCATTCGGCATGCTCTAGGGGAGCATACATGTAACTCCAACTGCCAGGATTGTTCACGGTAATCATTCCCGCGATGGTTATTCCACGCAAAATGTCGATGGATAAAATCCTGCTAGCGGTTTTATTTCGTTCCATAGGTTGGGTATTGGGGGATTATTTATAGAGATAATATTTTTTAGAGCGTGCGCGAAATTGTGCCACGTCCTTATCCCAGAAGGGTTTAACGTCGGCCCAGCGGTTGTTTAACGCCATCTTAGTGCGCACCTGTTTAGAGCCAGAAACCTTGTCGAACATGTCGAATCGTTTGGTGTCGGCATGTTGCAGAACAGCATGTTGGGGATATAGTCGGGCCACCTCTTCCATGAATACAAACTGCATAGGTGTTAGTTCCACGCTTTGAAAGTTGGTGATGTGTATTTGCACGCCTTGCAACAGTTCGCCTTTGCCCACGCTATAGAAGGGCTTAAGGAAGATGGGGCGGAACGTCACGCCAGGCATTTTGTGGGCGTTCATGGCATCAGCAAGTTGCACGGCATCTATCCAAGGCGCTGCAAACATTTGGAAAGGGATGGTGTAGCCCACGCCAATAGATAGATAACCCAGTTCGCCCAGAATGCCACTGGTGGGGTAGTAGTAAGCGGTTACAGCTTGGGGAATATGTGGCGACGAGGCAATCCATTGCAGACCGGTGTCGGCATAGCCCATTGAGCGTTTCCAGTTTTTCATCTTCACCACGGTGAGCTTGCACTTAACGCCCCCGGTGAGCATACCCTCATCGTTGAGCATGCGTGCTAGTTCGCCGCAAGTTAGTCCGTATATATAAGGAATTTTAAACTGACTGACGAACGAGATGCAATCATCATCGGTGATGTTGCCCTCTATTTTCAGCCCGCCCAAAGGGTTGGGACGGTCTAAAACCACAAATTCTTTATTGTTTTCGGCGGCAGCCTCCATGGCCAAGCCCATCGTACTAATGAAAGTAAACGAGCGGCAACCGATGTCTTGAATGTCGTAAACCAGCACATCAACGTCTTTTAGCATCTCAGGTGTTGGCTTTCGGGTTTTCCCATAGAGCGAAAACACGGGCAATCCCGTCTTTGCATCGCGTGCCGTTTCCACCTTATCGCCAGCGTGGATGTCGCCACGCACGCCGTGTTCGGGACCATATAGTGCCACGAGGTTCACGCCAGGGGCCGCTTTTAGCACGTCGACGGTAGATACTAGTTGAGCGTTCACACCCGTGGGGTTGGTAATAAGGCCCACGCGTTTGCCCTGCAAGCATTTAAATTGTTGCTGTGTAAGCACGTCGATACCCGTGAGCACAGTTTTCTTAGCCCACAAAGAAGAGGGCGTAAGAAGTGCAAAGAGAGTTAGGGCAAGCCCTATGAGGAAATTATTTTTCATCTTTAGAAATTCGTTTACGTCCGTATTCGGGGTCTACTTTAATTGTAAACGTAACGCCAACGGTGGCAATGCAGCAGGCAATGACCATCCAGAAGAAGTGTTCGTAGCCCAAAAGCTCTTGTAAATATCCAGCCACCATGCCTGGAATCATCATGCTAGCCGCCATGAACGCGGTGCAAATGGCATAGTGAGCGGTTTTAAATTCGCCTTCGGCAAAATACATCATGTAGAGCATATAGGCCGTAAAGCCGAAGCCATAGCCAAATTGTTCGATGGCCACGCACACACTAATCACCACCAAGTTGCTTGGCATGGCCATACTTAGATACACAAAGGTGAAGCAAGGCAGAGTCATGCAGGCAGCCATTGGCCAGAGACTTTTTTTCAATCCCCAGCGCGAAGCAGCCATACCGCCGATGATGCCACCCACGGTAAGGAAGATAACGCCGATGGTGCCGTAAACAAAACCTACGTTCTCGGTGCTTAATTCCAGTCCGCCTTTTGCTCGAGTGTCGAGCAAGAAGGGATTAACCATCTTGAGCAAGAAGGCTTCGGGCAAGCGATAGAGCAGCATAAAGACGATGGCGAGCAGCACCCCAGGTTTTTTAAAGTAAAGATTGAAAGTACGTGCAAATTCGTTAACAATCTCTTCGGTGGTGGTTTTCTTCTTCGTTTCGTTGCTTACAAGTTTCTCGGTTTCTTTTTCAGCATCGGCTTTTGCTCGTGGAACAAAGAATGTGTGATAAATGGTTATGCCGCTAAACATCACGGCCGTGATGGCCATGGTAATGGTCCAGGCCCATGGAATGTTGCCAGTTCGGGTTTCTAGCACGCCTGCTACGTAAACCAACACGCCTTGTCCGAAGATAGAAGAAAGGCGATAGAAGGTGCTTCGGATGCCCACAAAGAACGATTGTTGTTGCTGATTGAGGGCAAGCATGTAAAAGCCATCGGCTGCAATGTCGTGTGTGGCCGAGGCAAAGGCTGTTATCACGAAGAGAATTAGCGTGAACGAGAACAGACTAACGGGCGTTGCCGTGGCCGAAATCACTTCGGGAGAAGGGTGGGGGATGGAGAATGTGAGCAGGATGAAGGCAATGCTCATCACAATCTGCATCATTATAATCCACCAACGCTTGGTGCGAAGGATGTCGACAAAGGGGCTCCACAGAGGTTTAATAACCCAAGGGAAGTAAATAAGACTGGTAAAGAGGGCCATTTCGCCATTGGGAACACCCATGCGGGTGAATAAAATCACCGAGATGTTGTTCACAATGAAGTAGGGGATACCCTCTGCAAAGTAGAGCGTGGGTATCCATAGCCATGGATTAGCGTTCTTTATTACATTCTTCATTTTGCTGATATTGCTTCGTGATGTTGCTTTCGCTTCATCGTTTATTATTGGCATTGCTTCGTGTGGCAGCCTTTTGTTGCTTTTTTTGTGTGGCTTTCGAAGCATTGCTCACTATTGTTTCCGCTAGCGCCGGCCTTGTTTTTGGCGCATGTTTGTGATTGTTGTTAGTGCTAGTGCACTTAGTTTTGTGTCTGAAAGGTTTTACCTTGCCATCCGTCCTGCCCTCTTTCGCAAGACGGCAGGCGGATTAGCGCAAGGCTCTTTTCCTGTCATTCTTTTTATCTTAGTACCTATTATAATCGTTTTAGGCTTGTTTGTTGGCTGCAATACGTGCTTCCAACTCCCAAGTTCTTATTCTGTCTTTGTACAGGTTGTTGGCGTTTACCTTCTCGATGCTCAATGCTGCATCCGAGTTTCCACCCCAACGGCGACAGAGATAGAGCACATCGTAGATACGACCAATTTGATATTGGCGCGAGATGTTCAGGCCCATGGCGTAGTCTTCGCCATAGCTGGTGTTGGGTAATCCAATGGCGCGCAGCACGGGTGTGTAGAAAGCGCGGGGCGCACCCAGTCCGTTAATGCGCAAAGCATTGTTACGACCGTTGTCGGGTGTCCATTCCTTGTGGTCGATTACGCCTGGTGGAAGTTCGTTAAGGTCGAAGTCGGTCATCATATACGAGCCAATCACCATGGCGCATTTTTGTTCGTAGAAGGCGTTAACGATGGTTTGCAGCGTGTGTTCGTCTTTATAAAGGTCGTCGCTATCGAGTTGAACGGCGAACTTTCCACAACGTGCATCGTTTACACCATAGTTCCAGCAGCCGCCAATACCAAGGTCGTTGCGCTCGGGAACGAGGTGTACCACGCGTTCGTCGGCCTTGAATGCATCGATGGCTTCGGTGGTTCCGTCGGTGCTATGATTGTCAATGATGATGATATTAAACTTAAACGAGGTTTGTTGTTTCAGCACCGACTCGATGGCAGCACTGATTGTAGCCGCTCTGTTGCGCACGGGGATAATCACCGAAGCCTCAACTTCGAAGTCGCCTTGGTTGAAATCGATATCCTTGAAGTTGGGTTCAAGGTAGCCACCAATCTCTTTGAGGTGTTGTGTGCAAGCCTTTTCCATCTCAATTTGTCGGTCGCGGTTGCGTGGGTCAACATAGTCGAACTGCTTTTCGCCACTCTTTCTGTTGTCTTCTTCCACTTCGCTGTACAAGTATTCGTTGGCGTGCACCAATGCATAGAGTTGACTAAGCTTCAAACGTAGGTCGTAAAGTCCGGCGTGCAGATAGCTTTCGGTCATGCGGCTAACACTTTCTTTCAGCGCTTTGGCATTGAAGAAGAGCACCGAACCAAAGTCGAAATCATCTCTCAACGAACCCTTTTGGTAGTCGATAACGGGTGCTTTAACCTGCTCGTCGCCTTTCACCTGGAAGTGGTCGGCATAAACCATACCAGCTTCAGTGTCTTGTGCAATCTGCAAAAGGCGTTCTAAGGCCAGATAACCCAGTTCTAGCGTGGTGGTTTTGGTGTAAACTAGTGCATAGTCGGTATTGGTTTCGGCTGCTATTTTGCGAATGGTTTCCGACTTAAACACGGGTTGCTCTAGGCAAACCACCTTATCTACCAACTGCGATTGGCGCAAGGCCGTAAGCGTTTTGCCAGCTTGGGCCTCGTCGATATAAGGTACGAAACAAGTTATTTTCTTCATATCGTTATGAGTTTATGAGTTTATGAGTTCTATTGTGGAGTTACGGAGTTACGGAATGGTGGAGTTAAGTGAGGGTGAAGCTAAGTAGTGAAGGAGTTTTGGTTCTAAGGAGTTAAGGAGTTGTGACGTTAAGGAGTTACAGAGTTTGGAGTTTAACCAAATACAGATGTGATGTTAGTCACCTTTTCACTTTTCCACTTTTCCCCTTTTCCCTTTTTCAGGCCTTTCCCTCTTTTTCTCCTTCTCCCTTTTCACGGTTTTTTCCCTTTTTCACCTTTTTCTTCTTTTCACTTTTTCACTTCTCCAGTAAACGAAGTGATGTGTCGGGCCTTGTTCGAGCTTTGAGTTTGGCTGATTTTCACCTCGTCGTGAGGTTGTCGCATAAAGAAGTCGATGATGGTTTTCATCAGTTTCTCGCGACTAAATGCCTGCGTTATGCTCTCGAAAGGAAATCCCATCACAAATGTTTTGTAGCTACCTTGCGAGGCAATGGCTGCACTGAGGTTGTTTTCGGGATAGCGCATCACGGTAAATCCAGTTGAATCGGCCGGCTCGATGGCATCAGGCGACTCCACTATATATTGTTCAGCGTTTAGTGCATTGGCGTAATTCATCTCGCCCACACCCAGTTGTAGAGGCGAACGCACCATGCGAACGTTGCCAGTAAGTGCAGCACGCGAGTTGCGCCATTTGTATTTGAGCACCTCGGTTGCAAAACGTTGGTCGCTTTCCAACGACTTTGTTAAGGGGTTGCACCATAGGTCGCTAGCTACGTAAGCACCCGAAACAAAGAGGTGAACGCCCCGTTGGGCATATTGGGCAAGTGCGTTTTGCACCTTCGAGTCGAAGGTTTTAAACATCAGTGGGTGTACATCTCCGCGACCCATCTTGGTTTGGCATTGCTTACCCAGAATGTAATCAATGAAGGCATAATCGTCTTTAGCCTTGTCAAGACATTCGTTGGCGCACGATTCAAAGCTCAATCCTGCCTTTAAGATGGCTTCGCCGTGCAAGGCAGGATAGTCGAAAGTGTTACCCGCGATAACCTTAGTCTCTTCGTTACCATAGCTGTCGCCAAATCCGCCCGAGTCATCGTCAAGCCAAGGCAAGGTTCGGTTAAACTCTTTTTGGCTTCCTATGTAGCTAATATCTTGCACATAAGGCACACCATGGTCGATGTTATCAAGAAAACCCGCATATAAGGTGTCGGCAGGAGCAGGCGCAACGAAGTCGGCTGGCGCACAAATACGGTCGAACCCATTCACCACCAGTGCCTTCTTGTCCATGCTAGCCGAGCATCTAGCCACGGCCATTGTTTCCGAAGGAAAACTCTTTCCACCCTTGTTTACAGCCTCTACACGGAAGCTACACACCACATCGGCGGGAATACGAGCCACATAGCGGTTGCGTTTTACCACCTTACCATTGTCGAATGCACCGTTACCCAGACGAGTATAAACAATATATCGGTCGGGCATTGCCGATGGTTCGAGAGTGTCGGGCACTGCGTTCCAGGTTAATTCCACTTGGTCTCTGCCCTTAAGCGAAGCCGCAAAATGGTCGACAGGCAAGGGTGCAACCACGGGTGTGATGCCTCTTTGTGCACAGATAAAGCGCAATATACCCTTGTAAATGGCCCTGCTAACGGTGAAACGAAAACGTGGGTCGAGTCCGTAACGCATGTCGGCAAAGTTTTGATGCGACAGCAATTCGAGCAACATTGCCGGAACTCGTGGTGTGCGCGCTTCGAAGTAAGAGGCGTCTCTGCTGCCTCGGCTGTTCCATTGCGGTTCGTGCAGTGCGCGAATATCGTTAAGTATGCTGTTTTGCACACTCTCTGTGAGGTCTTTGCAGAGGTATCTTGATGCGCCATTGGCAAACACGCTGTCGTAAGATTGGGTGTAATAGATGCCCAAAGTGCCGATGGTGCGATTGTCTTTAGTGGTGCCGGCATCGCTATGAAAGGCGAATGAAAGGTCGATGGGCACGTTTAAACCCTGCCCACTGGGATAACTATCCGACCCGCCTGCTAGCCAATTCACCCACATACCACGACTTTTATAATCGTCGGTGTAATCGTTTTGGCCCTTCGATTCCGAGTAAACGCTGTCTGGTACGCCAGCCCATTGCATCCAATAGCGTGCTGCTTCGGTGAAGCGGGGATAGCCACTCACGTCGGGTCTACCGATGTTTCCCATACCACCGCCAAACTTTACGCCATCGGCCGTTACAATTTCGCCCACCTTTCCTGTGTTGTTGGTTAGCGTAACACGATGTTGTTGGCCAGCCTTTTCGTTGAAAACAAACTTGCCAAGGTAAATCCAAGTGCCGCCACCCATCTGTTGGTTTACGCAGAAATGGCTTTCTCCGCCTTGATGGTACACAGTGTAATGAGCAGTTGTGGTGCTTCCTGGCACTGTTTTATACGATACATAGACGGCATATTCGCCTGTTTTGGGCACATTGGGTGTCCATTCGGCTGTGCTTTCTTGTCCTTTTTTTATAGATTGCACACTGCGAAACGTGCCATCTCCAAAGGGATTTTGAAAGGCCATGTACACCTTTTGTCGATGGGCAAAGCCTGCTCCTTGGCCCTGTTGCCATGTTTGTTGGCCATTGTGTTCTTTGTAAATGGCTTTGCTGTATTGGGTGTTGGCATCGTTATCCACCACCACCTCGTTGGTGTTCCAGTCGCGTTCGCGTGGCAAGATAACGTTTGCGCCTGCGTTTTCGAGCATGGGTGTGAGGTAGGGTAGCACGTAACTCATGGTGTAAAGGTCTTCCACGGTTTGCAATAGTCGTGCGCGTTGCCACTCCCAGCGGTCTTGTGTGCGTTCGTAATATCTGCCGTGGCTGTGCCAAAGGGCAATATGTCTGCCCGCAAGTCCTTGTGTGGGTGTAGTTGGAGCCGACAAGTTGGTTATCAGTGGTTGTTCGCAACGAGGTGCGAAGGTGGTTGGTGCTGCCTGTTGAGCCCTTGTGGCAAGTGCAGTGAGGCACATTGCTGCTATGATGATGTTGCGTCTAGCCATTTGTTTTATACGTTTTGGGGTTTTTCGCCGCGTTTGATAAGCAGGCAAAGACCTGCAAAGGTGAACAGAGCATTGAGTATGAGCAATTCGTAACTAAAGTGATAGCCGTTGAACCACGCCTCTGAATGGCGGTCCATCACCCAGCATAGCAAGGGCGAAGCTAAGGCCACGATGGGTATCCAGCGGTCGCGCACGGGTTTCTTTATCAGTATGCCAAAGGCAAAAAGACCAAGAATAGGACCGTAAGTGTAGCTGGCCAGGGTGTAAACGGCGTCTACCACACTGGTGTTGTTCAGCATGTTAAACACGATAATAGACAATCCCATCACCACTGCCATGCCCAAATGCACGCGTTTACGCATCTTTGTTACTTCTTCTTCGCTGCGTTGGCCCGCTCCCAATATGTCTACAGTGAACGAAGTGGTGAGCGCGGTGAGCGCGGAACCAGCTGCATTGTAGGCCGAAGCCGATAAACCCACAATGAACAATATACCCACGATGCCCGGAAGCAATGTGCCGGTGGCGATTGTGGGGAACAATTTGTCGCCCGTTGCCTCTAAGCCATGGCGCGCTGCCTCTTCATAGAGCAGCACTCCCAACATAAGGAAGGCGGCAACAACAACAAATTGCAACAAAATGCTTATCACCATGTTCTTTTGCGACTCGCGACTGTTGCGACAACTCAAGTTGCGTTGCATCATATCTTGGTCTAAACCAGTCATCGCAATGGTGGTAAAGATTCCTGCAAAGAACTGTTTGAAGAAGTATTGCTTGTTGTTTACATCGTCGAAGAAGAACATACGGCTCATGTCGCTTTCTTTGATATGGCTGATTACGCCTCCAAAAGACAGCTGAAGGTCGCTTGCAATGAACCAGATGCACAAAGCTACCGATACGATGAGGCAGGTTGTCTTGATGAGATCGGCCCAGATAACCGATTTAACACCGCCTTTGTGCGTGTAAAACCACACGCATCCCACCGACAAGGCTACGTTTATCCAGAATGGAATGCCCAGCGGACCGAAGGCCAAAAGCTGCAAGGTGAAGCAAACCAAGAACAAACGAACGGCTGCACCTAACATCTTAGAGATGAAAAAGAACCATGCACCAGTGTGATAGGCTTGTTGTCCAAAACGATTGCGCAGGTATTCGTAAACCGATGTGAGCTGCAAACGATAGAATAGGGGTGTGAGAACAAAGGCCACAATAAGCTGTCCGGCAATAAATCCGAGCACCAATTGTAGATAGCCAAAGCCACTTTGCGCCACCATTCCCGGCACCGACACATAGGTTACGCCCGAGATGCTGGCCCCAATCATGGCAAAGGCCACCATGTACCACTTACTTTGGCGACTGCCTGTGAAGAAAGCGGCATTGTCCACATTGCGTCGGGCAAGAGCCGATACAAGGAACAGCACAACGAAGTAGGCCATAACGGTGGCGAGAATTGCTAATGGGGTCATGTTGGTTTAATTAATAGTCAGCTCTCTGCTGCCTCTTTAAGGAGTTGTTGTTTCTCACCACCAACCCCTCTCTCGGTTGTGAGAGGGGTGGCGGTGTGCCTTTCGGCTTGCTATGAGAACTGAGTTGGTTTTTGTTTTAAATCTTTTGCCCTCCATTTAGGGCTATTGTTTATTGATATCTTGTTTCTTAAAGCTTGAGATGATGCTGTTGGACTAGCTTTGTCACCACGTAAGAAGGACTCAAGGCACTGGCTGTATAGCTTCGGTTAAAGGCGAGCCGAGCTTAAGAGAGGCATAAATACACTTTGCCTAATATGCTCTTCTCGACTTGAAGCGAGGGTGTGCACCTGACCATCTTCTAATATTTACTCCTTATATAGAAGGTATTTCTTCCTACTCTCTTTAAATTTCTCCAGTTCGGGTTGCCACACGGCGCGAATTTCCTCGTTAGAACGCCCCTCGATAATCATCTTTTGCACATAGTCTACGCCCACCAGCTTGGTGAAGAATGGCGTAAAGAAGCGTTCGCCTATGTTGAGATTGCGATAGGCATTGATGATATACGAGAGATCGAAGCCACGTTTGATAATCTCATCATGGGGCATTTTGCTCAAGTCTACACCATAACAACGCTGGTTAAGCTGTGGCGGGTTCTTCGCTCCATCAACACTTCGCGGTGTGAAACTGTGCGCATAGCCCACCATCTTCGGGTGTCCGTATTGCTGAAAGGGCAAATCGGTGCCACGACCTAGGCTTACATCGGTGCCTTCGAACAGGCAAATAGCGGGATAGAGATATATCGACTGCATGTTAGGCAGGTTAGGAGACGGAGCAATGGGTAGTTCCCAAAGGGTGGAATGGGTGTAGTTGTTGCAGGTAACGACGCTCAAACGGCATTTTGCGCCGCCATCTAGCCAGCCTTCTCCATTAATCATGCCAGCCATCTCGCCCAAAGTGAGACCGTGAACCACGGGTATGGGCAACGCACCAACACCCGATTTGTGTTTCATGTCGAGCAGCGGACCGTCTACGTAGCTACCGTTAGGGTTGGGACGGTCTAATATCAACATCCTGGTTTTGGTCTTAACGCATGCGTTCATCAACTGGAGCATGGATATATAATAGGTGTAGAAGCGCAGTCCCACGTCTTGAATGTCTACCACAAGCACATCCGTCTTCTTCAAAACATCGGTATTGGGCTTGCCATCTTTGCCATTGTAGAGCGAAAAAATGCGCACACCCGTTTTCTTGTCAACATCGTTTTGTACATGTTCACCAGCATCGGCCCTACCTCTAAATCCGTGTTCAGGACCGAAAACGCCCACCACGTTCACTTTATTCTCAATCAGAAGGTCGAGAATATGCTTGCCATTTACCACAGCAGTGTGGTTAGCAAAAAGTGCCACCCGAAGCTTTTTCAGTTCGGGTAGATAGGCTTCTGTGCGCTCGTCGCCACATATAACCTGCGTGTTTTGCGCCTTAACGCCGATGGCGACAAGGCAAATTAACACTAATAACGTAACAATTTTTTTCATGTCAAGGCGGTTTCTAGTTGCTTACAACGCAAAGTTAGTGTATTTTTTAGAATTAGAAACACCAAATTAGGAATTTTTAGATTTCTTATTGATGTTTTGCAAAATCGCGACTAGTTGTGTTCTTATGTTTAAAAAGCGAAACCTTTGCTTTTATTGCCTTAATGAGGGCAATGCGCATTATGCTTGGTAGTACTGACAAACAGAGCCTCTCAGGTAGTTTTTGAGACTAAAATATTTTACAAATAGTGTCTTATTGGATGGCTGTCGACAATGCTTTGCGGGGTTAAAGACGCTGTTTAGCCTCTATGCTGATGCTTTTAGCTTTTGCTTCGTAGCGAAGGGTGTGCTGCTTTTTGCTTTCTATTCATAAGTCTCCTTTCTTCCAGACGTTTGGTTTGGAGTTTAGGGCATTTAACTTTGCCATCGCTTTTGGGTTTTCTGTTGTAAACTTAAGTCGTATAGATCGGATTTTACGGGCTATACGCCAACGTTATTAGACCTTAGTTGTGCCTTGTAAAAGCTTTCGAGCCATGTTTAAACCAGCTAATACGCCTTAGTGGTTTAGAATTTTCTTTAATAAGAACGTGGCATTCTGGTTTTTGGCCACGCCTGGCGTGATGCGATAGGAGTAAGTTACGTCGTTACCCAATTCTATTTCAAAGCAATAGTTGGCAAAACGTGTTGGCGCTTCGTCTTCCAACTTAGAAAGTTCAAGGTCGTGGGTGGCCACTATGCCACTGGCAGGTAGCTTCGCCATGGTTTGCAGAAACAATCGCGAACCATTAAGCTTGTCGAGAGAGTTTGTTCCCTTCAATATCTCATCGAGAATAATAAAGGTATTGGGGTTGTTGTGACAATAGTTGATAAGCTGTTCTAGTCGAATAAGTTCGGCATTGAAGTACGAAATGCCGTGAGTAAGATCGTCGGTGGTGCGCATGCTGCTGAAAAGCCAAAAGCAAGAGACACGCATCTCGTTGGCGAAAACGGGCAAACCCACCATGGCCAGTACATAGTTAACTCCCACACATCTTAAGAATGTGCTCTTGCCTGCCATGTTAGCACCTGTAACAATGTGGTATTGGCCTTGCTCGATGTGCAGGTTGTTGCCCACTGCTTTGGTACTTAAGAAGGGGTGGCGCAGGTTGGAGGCACGATAAAGGATGTGAGGTGTGTCTTCAATTTGTGGTTCAACGGCCTCGGGGTGGTTGTATTTGAAAGTGGCCAACGACACAAGGGCGTCCATGGCACTAAGATTTTCTACCCAAAGCGAAAAGTGTTGCAGGTTGCTATCCTGCCATTTCAGAAACTTACGCACAAGGAAGAAATCGCTAAGAAATAGGGCATTGGCAAACATTAGTCCTAAAACATTGCTTCGACGGTCAAGACTTCCAATGATTTGTTCTAGTTGTTTGAAGGCTTGTAAAGCCCCTTCCATCTCGGTTTTTATCTGTTTGTTTTGCGCTGCTTGCAGCTCTTCGGCTGTGATAAGACTAATCAATTGCACGCAAGCTGTTAGCTCTGTATGTAGTAGATTGGCCGTTTTGCTCACCGCTCTAAGCGAGTTTGAGCATAGCAACATGGCTGCGAAGAAGTTGATGATGGCCCACCAAACGGGGATGTTGGCGCTCAAAGGGGTGAAGATAGCGATCAAGGCAGTGACCCAAAAGCCAACGATGGATGCGCAGGCTAAGCACAGTGAGAGAGGCGAGAGGGCAAAACGGGGTATGCTTATGGCCGATGCGTTGGCCATGGCTTGCGTGAGTTGGGCGCTGTTGATGCTGTTTGCTTGTCCCTTGCCTTGGGCAATAAAGTGCATTCGCCACGTGTATTTATCGACTAGTTCGTTAATGGCTTCGCGTTTGCTTTCTACTTGTTCCTTAGCTTCTGCTGTAGCCCCTGGCAAAGCGGTTAAAGCCTGTGCCAGCGCATTGCTTCCGCCTGATGAAACGGTGCGGTTAAGTCGATGAAAAAGCGATGAAGGCCCGAAGATATCTAGGTCGAGGGCGAAGGGATGATGGGCATCGGCATGGTGCGAACCATCGTCGAAGGGACTGAAATCGCCCTCTAGAAATCGCGCCTCGTCTTCGTAGGCTTGGCAAAGCTTACCAATGGCCGTGATGGCCGATTCGTTTCGCACATCCATTCGCCTAATTAGCACGTATATTACTAAGCAAGCGAGGGCTATCCATAATGTCCAA
Organism: Hoylesella shahii; assembly: GCF_937990675.1. Lineage (NCBI taxonomy): Bacteria > Pseudomonadati > Bacteroidota > Bacteroidia > Bacteroidales > Prevotellaceae > Hoylesella > Hoylesella shahii. Next base: position 97,990 of record NZ_CALKQY010000073.1, read on the forward strand.
GTGGCATTGTGCAAGGTGGTGGCGAGAGTTAGAAATGTTAACATCGCCAAGAACGATGCTATTTCGCCTGCCACAAAATAGCGGTTCTTGTGTTTTAAGCTTGCGAGTTGTGCGGATAGTTCGGCTGCTTGCCTTAAATAGGCTGCTTTGAGCGAGGCTGATTTCATGTGCGAAAGGTTTTTAGAACTTGTTAGGGATTAGGATTTTCTTGGTTTTCTGGGCTTGCTATGGTTTATAGGGCATCTCATTATTCTAGCGTTTTTAGTTGCTAGTTATCATTCTTCCATCCAATAATCCACGTCGGGGTTAATTTCGCGTGCCACTTCGCCCTCTCTTCGTTCGTCATAATCGAGCAATCCAAAGCGATCCACCGAATACACCTTGCGTTCGTAGTTGGCAACTAACGTTTGTAAGAAATTGGTGGCATTAAGACTCACGGCATCAATAAAAGCAAACTCGTCTAGAAAGGTGATGGCCACCTCGTCTGTGGTGCGGTTGATGGCGTAATAACCATTCTCATCGTCGCGCAACAGCGGCAACCAGTCGGCGCCATGCACCTTTTTAAGGGCTTCGTAAGCTGCAGGCCAGTCGTTAACGTGAATTAAACGAAAACCCGGAATAAAGTCGATGAAGTTTTCGCGTTTGCATTGTCGTGGCGTACCCGCCACCTTATTATATATATAAGCAAGTAATGGAGGGAGTGGCGAGCCAGCAACAAACTCCAATTGTTGCGTGGCGTTGGGCTCAGGAAGTCCTAAACTCTCGGTATAGCCCTTGCGTTTGTTTTCAGAAAGAACCAAAAAGCGGTCGAAAAGCTGTTGTATGTCCATCTTCTTTTGCGGTTTGTTGATTGTTTGTTAATGAGGGGTTGTGGCCCTCGTGTTGTTATTTAGATTTGTCGGTGCGCACAACGCCATTGGAATATACCAGCGAATGTTGGCGTAACGACTTAGAATTGTGGTCGAAAACCAATGCGGGGTCGATGCGTCGACCTTTAAAAAATACTTCGAAATGCAAGTGCTCGGTGGTTGCTCGGCCTGTTCTTCCCGTCAACCCGATAATGTCGCCAGCCTTAACAGCCTGCCCCACCTTCACCAAGTTGTGCGACTGATGGCTGTAAAGCGTTTCCAAACCATTGTCGTGACGAATAACGATGCAGTTGCCATAACCAAAATAAGGCCCCGAACGTGTTACAATGCCACTGAAGGCAGCGAGAATGTTGTCGTTGGCGCGTGTTTTAATATCTACACCCGAGTGTCTTCGCTTGCCGCCATAAGGACTAATTACATGACTACCTGGCAAGGGATAAGCCCATTCGCGTGGCAAGAAGTCGGTAAGAGAAAGTTGGTTGCCTGTGCTGCTTTTACCCGTTTTTTGCGTTTTAAGCAAGGTTTTTTCGTTCTCTTTTTTCTCTTCGGCCAAGGCTTTCTCCTCTTCTTTCACACGTTTAGCCTCCTCCTTCTTGATTTTCTCTTCCTCTTTGCGAAGCTTTTTCTCATCAGTCTGAGCCTTCTTTTCGGCTAAAAGTTTCTCTTCCAAATCTTTTTCGGTGGCTTGTCTCACCAACACGCGTTCGCCTTTCTTCTCCAGTCGCAACACCGTTTTATGCAATTTATGGTTGCTGGCGTCTACGATAGTAAGCGGATTGATGCGACCGCCGTTCACCATGGTGAGAAAAGACAATCTTCCCTTACCCTTATGCGTGCCCACAATGGCAATGCTTTGTCCGGCTTCCACTGTTTGGTTGGGCTTCACTAGCTTTTGAGCGTTGTGCGCATACACCGTTTCCAATCCGTTATCGTGGCGTATCACTATCACGTTTCCCCACTGCTTATTTTTGCGTGCCAGCCTTACGCGTCCTGGAAACATAGCCTTTACTGCGTCTCCTTTCTTGGTTGTAATCTCTAATACATCGCCCCCAATGGCTTTCGACTTCCCCACAGGCAGCGGGAAAGAGAAGTTTTTATGCCCCACGGCATTGAGATCGATAAAGAGAACATTGCTCTTATCAAATAAACCAGGCGTAGCGATGCTTATCTGTTGTGTCTCGGCAGGCGTGAAATTACCATCTGAGGGTTTGCCAGCAGTGAAAAGCAGAAAGAGAAGAAATGCTGTAAGTTGTTTCATTTGTATAATGCTATATACGAACAGGTGTTGGCACGAATGCCATACTTAACCGAATGCATGGTTAAGCCCTGTTCAGCTGATGGTAACGCCCGTAAATATGCGGCCAGAGTTGATGCCTAGCCTTCGGGCTGAAAAGAAATCGTTGCAGCGCTCGTATGTACAGATGTCCGTTGCATGTATGTTCTCGGCTTTCACACCAGCCTCTTGCAGTTGCATTTGGTTGCAAAGGGGCAGGTTGATATGCCATTTTTCTTGCCGTTGCGCAATCTCTTGCATAGGGAAAGCTGCATTGGCAAAGGCCTCGTACACCTCGTTGCCCACTTCAAAGTTGTGCAACGAAATGCCAGGCCCAATGATGGCGCGCAGCGATTGTGGGTTGGTGCCAAAAGCTGTGCGCATCTGTGCGATGGTGTTTTGTGCGATGCGTTTCACCGTTCCGCGCCATCCTGCATGGATAGCAGCTGTTGCACGGTGTTCGGCATCGTAGAGAATAATAGGAATGCAATCGGCTGTAGACACGCCAATACACACCCCCGGCACGTTGGTGATGAGTGCATCAACCCCCTCGAGCACCATTTGGCGCACCATTTGTGGCATGGAGAGCAACTCGCTGGCCACCAGTCGCACTGTGGTTTCGTGGGTTTGATGTGGCAACACCAAGTTGTTGGGTGCAATATCAAGCATGTGGCACAGCGCGTTCACGTTCTGTGCCACATGTTCGGGATTGTCTCCACAATAGGGATTGATGTTGAAATGAGCGTAAGCGTCTTGACTTTGGCCAGCAGCACGCATGGTGCTGAAGGCGTGAACCTCGTTGCCTAGCTCATATTCCAATAGTTTAGGCATCTTCGTCCTCCTCGTATTCGAAGTCGTCGAGGTCTTCAATCTCGGTGTCGATGTATTCCACATCGATATCTTCTCCTTCATCAGCCAGTTCTTGAGCAAAGCTTCTAATGTCTTTATCGCGGTGAACCAGGCTGTCTTCGGCCATGATGCTTTGCAGTTTGTTGCTTTCGCTGTTCAGTTCTCGCCATAGGATATCCTTCAGTTCGGCCAGTCCTTGTCCTGTAACCGATGAGATAAACACCACAGGGAGGTCGGTGGGTAGTGTCTCGCGAAGCATCTCTATGAGTTCTTCGTCAAGCAAGTCGCATTTGGTAACAGCCAATACGCGATGCTTATCGTTAAGTTCGGGATTAAAGTTGTTTAGCTCGTTGAGCAACACTTCGTATTCTTTTTTGATGTCGTCTGTATCTCCAGGCACCATAAAAAGCAGCAACGAGTTGCGTTCGATGTGTCGCAGAAAGCGCAAGCCAAGACCTTTGCCCTCGCTAGCGCCCTCGATAATACCAGGGATGTCGGCCATAACAAACGACTTATGGTCGTGATAGGCCACAATGCCGAGCGATGGTTCGAGGGTGGTGAAAGGATAATTGGCAATTTTGGGTCGAGCCGAAGAGAGCGAAGAGAGAAGCGTTGACTTACCCGCGTTGGGGAAACCCACCAGTCCCACGTCGGCAAGGAGCTTTAGTTCGAGTATTATGGTCATCTCTTCCATTGGCTCGCCAGGCTGCGCATAACGAGGCGTTTGGTTGGTGGCAGTGCGGAATTGGAAGTTACCCAGTCCGCCTCTGCCACCTTTAAGTAGCATAACCACTTGTCCGTCGTGCATCACGTCGCAGACATATTTACCTGTTTCGGCATTATACACCACCGTACCGCAGGGCACATCGATGTACATATCCTTGCCATCAGTGCCGTGGCATTTGTCTCTTCCGCCGTTTCCGCCATGTTCGGCGAACACATGTCGTTGAAACTTCAAGTGCAACAGCGTCCAATAGTTGTGGTTTCCGCGTAGGTAGATGTTACCCCCACGTCCGCCGTCGCCACCATCGGGCCCGCCGTTAGGGTTGTACTTAACATGTCGGAGATGCATAGACCCCCTTCCGCCCTTACCCGAGCGGCAGTAAATTTTTACGTAGTCTACGAAGTTTGATTCGGGCATGAGCAGTTTAGATGTTATCAATCACGTTGCACACGTCGGCAAAAATGCGGTCGAGTTCTCCCAAACCGTCGATGTGATTGTGAATGTTTTCTTTTTTATACCATTCGATGAGCGGAGTCGTTTGACTGTGGTATACGCCCAATCGTTTTTTAATTGTTTCCTCGTTGTCGTCTGTGCGTCCGCTTTGTTGTCCGCGAAGCACCAGGCGTTTCATCAGTTCTTCTTCGGGTACATCCAGTTCAATCATGGCAACCACCTTGTGTCCGCGTTCGGCGAGCATGGTTTTCAATGCTTCTGCTTGAGGGATGGTGCGTGGAAATCCGTCGAAAATAACACCCTTATGTTCTTTTCCAAACTTGTCGTACACGCTAGCGAGGATGTCAATCATCAACTCGTCGGGTATCAATTGGCCATTGTCGATGTATTCCTTAGCGGTTGTTCCCAGTTCTGTTCCGTTCTTAATCTCGTTGCGAAGCACGTCGCCAGTAGAGATATGTTCGAAACCATATTTGGCGATCATCTTGTCGCTTTGTGTGCCTTTGCCCGAACCGGGAGCACCGAAGATAACGATATTTTTCATTTTTAAGTTGTGTTTATAATGAAATTAAATAATTTTCTGATAGGATTTTCACCCTTTGTTATGCCACACGTCTTTCTCCTTTCCCCAGAGACTGGGGCAAGGGATTGCGCTGTTTTGCAACGATGAGGCAAAGGGGTGAACCTTTCTTACTCTTCCACCACGGTGTAGATGTCTCGCAGGTTGCGTCCTTGCTGGTTATAGTCTAGCCCATAACCCACGATAAAGTCGTTGGGGATTTCGATGGCTGCATATTCCACGTTGAGCGGAACGGTAAGTCTGTCGGGCTTCATTAGTAAAGTGCAGATATGAATCGACTTGGGCGAACGTGTGCCTATAGATTCTACCATGCGTTTGATTGTCAATCCCGACTCAACGATGTCTTCAACGATGATAACCGTGCGTCCAGCTAGGTCTTCGTTGATGCCAATCACCTCTTTGATTGTACCCGTTGATGTGGTGCCTTGGTACGACGCCAGTTTTACAAATGATATTTCGCAGGGTATGGTGAGCATGCGCATGAGGTCGGCAGCGAACATGAACGAACCGTTAAGCACAGCCAAGAGTAGCGGATTCTTATCGGCCATGTCGTTGTTTATCCTGTCTGCAACGGCTTTTACGCGTTCTTGAATTTGGGCTTCCGTGATGGAGGTCTCGAAAACCTTATCTAACAATTTTATTCGAGCCATATTTTTTTTGCTATTAAGCTGCAAAAATACGAAAAAAAACTGGAATATAGGGGTTTAGATACAGATATTTAGTTTTTAATGGGTGCGAGTGTAGGTGTTGCAGATTGGAGCTTGCTTCGCACCTAATTGTTTTTCTTTGGTTTCTTTCTTTTGGATAAAGCAAATAAATGCGAATTACTGGCCACGATAATTTGTTTATCCCCAATCTCGCTCGTTAGAGCCTAAACAGATTTTGTTTTATTGTCGGCAGATTGTATACGCCAGTTCGGGATAAGAAAGTGCCCTAAAAAGTTGGCAATCTTGCTATTGTTTTGTGGTTTTATAGTTGTAAATCAGTAACTTACAAAAC
>NZ_CALKQY010000074.1:0-12154 GCF_937990675.1 Hoylesella shahii
ACCTACAGAAAGGGGACATTTCTGCATACTCTAAACGATAAAAAGCAGAGAAATAAGAAGCCATTGGTTGGATAAAAGGCGAACGTCAAGCGTTAAATAACACTAACAAAAACACGAAATTAAAACAAGGTTCGCCCTTTTGTCGTATTTTTGCAATGCAAATAATGGTGCAAAGCAAATTCAATGCTTTTACCATAGTGGCCAACTGGCTGAAACAAACATAAAGCACATGAATAGAAACAAACACTTCAGACAATTTCTAGCATGGATGTTCATCGTAACATTCATGTCGGTGTTTGCTATCAAAGACTTTCATGCGCACGAAGACCATCCAACAAAAGTTCATCTAACTTGTGATGGCACCACAAAGGTATTTAAATCTTCTTGTTTCATTTGCGATTTCATCCTGCATAAGGCTAGTGCGCCTACGCTGCAAACCTATCAACCCGCAGTGTATGCCACCATCCTTAAACCCTACATCTTCACCGAACAAGTTGTTTACCGCCACGTTGAAGCGGTAAATAGCCACTCGCCGCCAACGCGCGCTTAATTTTTTCTACACTGTACGCCCCTGCCCCTATTGCGTCTATTCGGAAAGACAAATGTACTTTCTAGAATGGGCTGTATGGGCATTATTCACCTTTTCTTTATCAGAGCAAGAACTGCGTTCGCTTGCTCTAAACTAGTAATTATACACCGTTTGGCCTTATTTGCTACAAGCGCAATGCGCCTAGGCATACAAGCCAACACATATAAGCGTATGATAAAAACAACTATTCTGTGCATCGCACTTGCTGCTTGCACGGTCTCTTGGGCTAATATAAACTCCACAAAACCAATTATTCCCGCTCTTAAAAGCGAACAAGCCGATTCTACCAACACAAAAAACAACAAGCAAAATGGTAAATCAAAGCTTAATAAAGAACAGAATATTGGCGAGATTGTTGTAACAGGCGTTCGACAACAAGCTAGCATTAACAGCGTGAGCAACAAGATTGACGAAAGCCTTATCGACCGTTCAATGGGCAAGTCGCTTGCCTCCATCCTCGAACATGTTAGCGGAGTTAGTTCTATTCAAACCGGAACAACCGTTGCAAAACCTGTTATTAATGGCATGTATGGCAATCGCATTCTTATTGTTAACAACGGAGCACGACAGACAGGACAGCAATGGGGCGTCGACCACGCACCAGAGATAGATCAAAACAGCAGTGGTTCTATTGAGGTTATCAAAGGAGCCGAGTCGGTTAGATATGGCTCTGAAGCGCTTGGTGGTATCATCGTGATGAACCAAAAGGCACTACCCTATGGCCAAACTGCCCTCTCGGGGCATCTTCGAACGCTCTACGGAAACAATGGCAAACGCTATTCTGTAGTGGCACAGGCCGAAGGTACGATGCCCTTCAGCAAAAACTTAGCCTGGCGACTGCAAGGCACTTATGCCAATTCGGGCGACCAAAGCACGGCTAAATACGTGCTTAACAACACCGGTTATCGCGAACACGACTTCTCTGCATCGCTTGGATACAAACTCAATGCCCTGAAACTTGAAGGCTATTACAGCATGTACAATCTTAAGTTGGGCGTGCTTAACAGCGCTCAATTGGGTAGTGAAGACTTGCTTAAAGAACGTATTGCCCTAGGTCAACCCGCTGAAGTTTACCCCTACAGTCGACATATCAATTACCCCTTCCAACAGATTGTGCACCACACTGCCATTGGTAAGGTGTATTTCGATGCAGGTAAATACGGTAATTTCTTTTGGCAAACAGCCTTTCAAGCCGACGACAGACAAGAGAATCGCATCCGAAGGATGAATCTCTCGTACATTCCCGCTGTTAGTATGTACCTCACCTCATTTCAAAACCAATTGAAATGGAACTTGGCATACAACAAATGGAACACCGAAGCAGGAGCAACCTACTTGCACATACGCAATCGTAACCAAACAGGAACAGGCGTTGTGCCACTTATCCCCAACTACACCGAGTACGATTTGGGTATCTACGCCATACAAAAATATCGTAATGGCAACTGGACAGCTGAGACAGGTATCCGCTTCGACAACCAAGAAACTCGCGCATCGGGCTATGACTACACGGGTAAACTATATGGCGGGCATCATGTTTTCAGCAACTTCTCGTACAATCTTGGTACAAGCTATCGCTTTAACGAGCAGTTGAAACTCACCTCCAACTTGGGTTTGGCATGGCGCGCACCCCACGTTCACGAACTTTATAGCAACGGTAACGAACTGGGTTCGGGCATGTTTGTGATGGGCGACTCTACAATGCACTCCGAACAGAGTACAAAATGGGTTACGTCGCTTTCTTATCGCTCCGCCTTTGCCGAAGTAAGAGTTGACGCCTATCTACAATGGATAAATGGCTACATCTACGATGAACCACTTAAAGGCAGGTATGTCACAGTCATCTCGGGTTCTTATCCTCTTTTCCAATACAAGCAAACAGACGCTTTCTTCCGTGGTATAGACTTAGACGTGCGACTGAAACCCATGCTGCATTTGGAATATCATCTGCTATCAGGCCTTATCTGGGCCAATGAAAAGCAAACAGGCAACTATCTGCCCTACATCCCTTCGGCGCGTTTCGACCACGACATCACTTGGGAAGACATACGTGTGGGCAAGGGTAATGCTTGGTTACAGCTTAAACACAGACTGGTTTTAAAGCAAACACGCTTTAATCCTGCAAACGATCTCATCGACTTTACACCTCCCACTTACAACCTTTTTGGTTTAGAGGCAGGTATCGATTGGCCACTTGGCGAACGTAATAAACTGCGTATGCTGCTGTCAGCCGATAATCTTTTTAATAAAGAATATAAAGAATACACCAACCGTTCGCGATACTATGCCCACGACATGGGGCGCGATATTCGCTTCTCTATCGGCTGGTTTTTCTAAAAATAACAATAATAACAACAACAAAACAATAAAAATTTAGGTTATGAAAAAGAATTTTTTCAAGTCAATGCTGACATTCTCTTGTGCAGCCTTGCTCGCACTGACATTCACGGCTTGCGATAACAACGTAGATACACCCATAGACGAAACAAAAAACAAGTTGCACGAAGACCCTGCTAAGGTGACTGTGCAGCTGATTCAAGGACACATGCACGCTGATTGGCGCAAAATAGACACAGGAGGTGGTTTTCACCAAGACTCTGAATCGAGTGCTAAATATCTGAAACGAGTGCAGGAAATAACCTACGAGATAAAGCCAGGCATTGGTTTAACCTTGGCAGAAGGTAGTGACAACAAGTTTTATGTGGTGAAAGCACACGACTATGGAGGCCTAGACGGTGAGGAAAATCCTGCACCTGTTTACCTGCTTCTCATTAAATACTATAACGCTCAGGGGAAACTCATCAACGAGCAGTTTGTTAACAATGGACAAGATGCCATTCACCAACACTTCTTTACTGTTGAAAACGTAAAAGAATTGATGAGCGGAAAAGATGTAAACCAAAAGCCTAATACGCCAGATTACATCGACTATAAATACACCGACACCACACCTTGGGACAAAACAGTGAAGTACGACAATGCCAAACTCACAGGTACTACCAACCCCATTGGCTTTAAGGGAGCTATGCTGTTCTTAAAAGACGATGTAACAATGGACCTCCGCATTAGGCTCTATCATGGTTTCACGGGCAAAAAAGATCCCAAAACTGGTGCTTTTAGCCCCTATTACCGCTTCACACCCACACAATTGCAACAGGGCACATGGGATATTAACTTCACCGTTCCCGTGGTGGTATATGCCGATAGAGAGGACTACATAGATGAGGATAATTTTGATAGCGAAACAAATGTGGACACCATCACTGAGAATAGCTTCAAAAATGAAGTAAGCAACAAGCTTATTCAGCGCATCATGAAGGCTTACAACCTAACGTGGACCGAAGCTCTTCGCGATTATCACAAGTCTATTTTCACAACAGTACCGCACGATTTGGGTAAAGGCGTTTGGCTATAAGCCCTTATTATGTATCATCAACATGGATTAAATAAAACAACCTGCATTTCTTTAACGTAGAAATGCAGGTTGTTTTGTTTCTATCTAAATTGCCCTTCGGATTGTGCAGAAGAACAATAATCAGGGTATTAAATCTTTTTTTGCGTCTGTCTCAACGTTAGCATATCCTTAGGTATGCTTGCTTGTATCTCTTCAACAAGCAGGCTACGCAGTGTTTTGCGAATAAAGTTCTTGCCTGTTATCATCACTATCTCGCGTGTTGGCACAGGAATAGCAAAGGGACGCACCAGTTGTTTGTGATTTTTGTCTAGCTGATATACAGCCAATTCGGGGATAAATGTAAGTCCCTTTCCACTTTCAACAATGCGCATAAACGTTTCGATGCTACCCAGTGTATAGGCTTTCTTGGCAGCCGTAGCCGCTTTAAGATGGCAAAACTTCACCAATTGGTCGCGAAAGCAATGCCCCTCGTCTAGCAGCCACAGATATTCGCCCGTCAGGTCGGCTGTTTTTATGTTCTCTTTACCGAATAATGGGTCGCCTTCGGCCACGTATGCAAAGAATTGTTCGTAGAACAAAGGCACACTATCAAACTCTTCTAAGCCTTCCAGTTGCGCCAATATACCTGCATCAACATCGCCACGCACCAGCGCCCGCTTCAAGTCTTCGGTCTTCATTTCCACAATACGCACATCCATATCGGGATATTTGTTCATCAACTGGGGGAAAAAACGCGGAATAAGATAGGGTGCGATGGTGGGAAGTATGCCGATGGTGAACGTGCCAAACAAAGAGTTTTTCTCTTCTTCAACCGTTTCTTTCAGCTTCCTTGCACGCAATAACACCTTCCATGCTTGCTCCACAACCATTTTACCAGTTGGCGTTGGCGCTATTGGTTGACTCTTACGGTCGAATATTTTAATCCCTAACTCATCTTCTAACTTTTGCACCATCGAGCTAAGCGTGGGCTGTGTAACGCCACAATACTCGGCTGCCTTTGCGAAATGGCGAAACCTAAACACCGCCATCACGTATTCAAGTTGTTGTAAAGTCATTTAATCTATATATTTTTTGTGTTCCACAAAGGTACTATATCTTAACAACAAAACCAAAACTTATGGCATATTAAGATGAGGTTAAAACAGACGTAATTTTATCCTGCGCTGTTTTTAATGATACTTTTCGCATGTTTTTCATGGTTAATCGTATAAAACCAACGAAAAGAGATAATACAAAGGCGCACCAATATCGGTGTTCCCAATAATGGTGCGCCCATTTTAAGCTCATGATTTGTTATATCATGGTTCAGTGATGTTCCAATTATCTTATCTGTAAGTTCATGGTTTCCACCATTCCCGAGCCACGAACGGTTTTATCCACATTCTTTGCTACGCCCGAAAGCTTTATCACTCCTGAGCCCAACACATCGCATTTCACGTATCCTGCGTTAGTCATGTAGGCGCTAATGTCGCCCGAACCCTTAACCGAGAAATGCATATTGTCGCCCTTTAGACGTTTAAACTCGATGTCGCCCGAACCACTAACGCTTGCAGTTGCTTGTTGACAATCAACCATTCCAAAATCAATGTCGCCCGAACCTACAACAGAAACGGTCAACTTATCGCAGATAACATCTTTGAAATCGATGTCACCCGAACCTTTTATGTTAACCGTGAGCAGGTCGGTATCAACACGACGATTGGCTTCAAAGTCGCCAGAACCTTTTACATCCAGTTGGATTAAGTCGGGCGAAGACACGTAGATGTCTACATCATCGCTCGATGAAAAGAATAAACGGCTACCCTTTGATTGTCTCTCTATATATAAGGTCTCACCGCTTACGCGCAAAACCACTGAAGCAACTTCGTCTTGTGGGCCCACTATCTTTGCCATATTCTTAGTACCCTGCACAAAATGAACGTCAGCAGAAGTTGACATCACAATGCGCTTAAAGTACTTTAAGTCTTGTTGGGTGGTTACTTTTTGCTTATTGTTAGCTGCATTAGCACGGGTGCAAGGCACAAATAAAGCGCCCACCACGAGAATCGCAGAAGCGATTAACAAAATTCGTTGTTTCATTTCTAAAATCTATTTATAACTTAATTAATACAACTCTTAGACGTAGCAAACCTACCTTTGGTTGCAAACCTTCTGAAAGAAAAACAAGAATATACAGAAAACAGGTATTAATTAACATTTTGAAAAGAAAAAAACAGATACAAGCAGACAAAAAGAAACAGATTTTAACAACCTACAAACACCGAAAATAAGGAACAGAAGAGTACGCTTACATGCAATCTTAAAATAACTCATCGACGATTTTACTCGAAAACAATGGAAAGAGGCTAATCAGAGATGAAATAAACAAAGCAAACCATCGACAAACACTCAACCTTACGAGAAAAGCAAAGGGCGTGATGAGCTTAAGCAACAAAAGATTTCGCATCATTTAGCCTGTTTTACTAATCATAAACTTACGTCTATGCACATGATTACCTAAAAAAAACGTAACTTTGCAGCAAGATGACCATCAGTAAAGCGAAAATAAAGTACATCCGCTCGCTGGAAGCGAAGAAGCACCGCGATGCAGAAGGCGTTTTTGTAGCCGAAGGACCAAAGGTGGTGGGCGATTTGCTGGCCATTATGCCCGCCAAACTATTGGTAGCCACTAGCCAATGGCAGACACCTGAACACTTAGCTGCAACTACCGAGCTGATAAATGTTAGCGAAGACGAATTGCAAAAAATAAGCTTCTTGCGCGCTCCGCAACAGGTTATGGCCGTGTTTCCTAAACCAAACCAACAGGAAAGCGGCCTTGACACACTTGTGGCAACCAACGAACTCACCCTAATGCTCGATGGAATACAAGACCCGGGCAATCTAGGCACCATCATAAGACTGGCCGACTGGTTTGGTATCCGCCATGTGGTGTGCAGCAACGACACGGCCGACGTGTTCAACCCCAAGGTAATTCAGGCCACAATGGGCAGCATTGCCCGCGTGAAAGTGAGCTATACACCACTAGAGCCTTTGTTAGATGTCCTTCCCGCTTCACTACCTGTATATGGTACACTGTTAGACGGCACCAACATTTACCAACAAGACCTATCTTCAAATGGCATCATTGTGATGGGAAACGAAGGAAAAGGTCTTTCGCCTGCTGTTAGGCAGCGTGTAAGTCACAAGCTGTTAATTCCCCGTTTTGTCGGTACTGAACAAGGCGCAGAAAGCCTTAACGTTGCCATTGCCACCGCCATCGTATGTGCAGAGTTTAGAAGACAGGGCGCACAAATGCGTTAAACATATAACTATAAGCCTTGCTAACTTATAAACTTGCAAACTCGTCAACTTAAAAAACAACCCCATAAAAAAGACATTAACATGGAAACCGAACTAATTAAAGACCGAAGTCTCTCTAGTTGCATAAAGATGGCAAACAGTCTTTTAGGCGTAAACTTCGCCAAAACACTTAAGGCAATATGGATACCCGCCCTACTCCTTGCCATTACTGTATCAATAATGGGCTTTACTACATTGCTAGGCTTACCCTCGCAAACACCTACCGACCCTCAACGCTTGCTACTTCTCACAGCAATAAAGAGTGTAACATGGCTAGTGGCAGCAGCAATTTGGGCCTATTTTTTGGCATCGGTGATAACACTTGTGAGCGAAAGTGGATTTAAACAAAACCTTCGTCGCTCGTTAGCAGTGGTTGCAGTAGAGGTGGTTTTCTATATTTTACTTGCGGTAATTGGCATTATTATCTGTTGGATGGTGCTAATAAACCACGCCGACAAGCTCTTTACACCCACTTTTTTTATGATTATTAGTGTTGTTTTGCTTGTATGGGCATTACTAACGGGCTTACTCATGGTGCCATTTAGATATGTAGAGATGCGCTATTTATTGTCGCCCACTGGTAGTTTGCGTCGCAATCTCATTGCCTATTACGTCGCTGGTGTTAAAGGAGGTGCACTCCTTATAGGCGCAACCTTCTTTACTGCTTTGGCATCGCTATGCGCAGGACTAGTTATTTTCTTACCTACCGTTATCCTCTTTGGCGCGAAAGCTTCGTCGTTGGTTGGGGAAATAACCATGAACGACCCCTCTGGACTGCCCACATACTTTAATATCCTGTTCGTAGGCTCGCTCATTCTCACCACGTTTGTGTTTATGATAGTGGTGGTTTGGACGCAATTTGTGTTTTATTACGCTTATGGTTCGATAGAATATCGTAAGCAAATGAAGAAAGAAAAACAAGAAACTACATTGCAATAAACCACAAAAAGCCCGGAAAGTGAACCAACACCTTCCGGGCTTTATGTTTTTAAGCTAATTGCTTAGCAAGCTTTAGAACTTGTAAACAATACCTGCGCTGAACACAGTTTGGTTGTAGTTGCTTACAACTTGGTATTTAACTTCAGCATTGAGGTAGAGGTCTTCAGTCAATGCATAGTCCACACCACCACCGAAGTTAACGCAGAATTTACCATAGTTATCGTTAGTCTTATATACAATACCAAGGTTTTGATATTCCCAGCTTGACTTAACGTTAGCATAACCAAGACCAGCCATAGGATAAACGGTGAACTTGTCGGTAAGGTTGAAGAGATAGTGCAAGTTTGCATTCAGATCCCAGAACTCCAAGTTGTTTTTCTTGAAGTAATAGTTGAAGTTTGCATCAGCACGGAACTTGTCGGTGATGTCGTAACGACCTCTTACACCAATACCAAGGTTTTCAACGCCTGTACCATACAATGTGTGAACACCAACTGCAACTTGTGCAGAAGCAAATGCGCTTACCATAGCGAAAGCGGCTACTAAGAATAGTTTCTTCATTTTTCTCTATTGATTTTAATGATTAAATTACCTCAATCGCTGCCGAGAAAGCAGCATTCAAGGTGAGATTACTCTCTGATTTTGTATGTTTGCCTTTCAAATTATCGTTCTAATTCGGGGCAAAGATAAATAAAAAAAACATAACTAGCACACTTTTCCCTAAGAAAAACAACTATAAGATTTGTAAATACAGACAAATCAAATCCGTCTATCCCGTCAAAAAGCCCATATATAAAGGCACTAGCAACAATTGCGCCGCTAGATGTTAAACTGCAATTTCGTCTTAATTTAACAGTCTTCAACATGCAGGCATCAGCAATCAACTTTAGCAAAGCATTTAAAAAGCACCTTCATTGATAATGAAGAAAATAGTCCACGCATTTATTTTGCAGTATTGCCAACTTGCACTACCTTTGCAACAACTTAAAGATAAACAAAGAAATGACATATACCATTGAAAGGGTTGCAACGCTTATCGGGGCACAACGCCTTGGCCATGCCGAGGCTCGCATCAGTTTTGTGCTCACAGATAGTCGCTCGCTCTGTTTTCCTGAAGAAACATTGTTCTTCGCTTTGCGGTCTAACCGTAACGACGGACACCACTATATATCCGAACTTTATCGTCGCGGGGTGCGCTGCTTTGTGGTTGAAGAAGTGCCAACGCAGGCCACCAACCAATTTGGAGATGCCAATTTCTTAGTGGTTAGTTCCACTCTTCAGGCCTTGCAATGCCTTGCTCAACGCCACCGAGAAACATTTAACATCCCCGTAGTGGGCATAACTGGAAGCAATGGTAAAACAATGGTAAAAGAATGGCTCTATCAACTGCTTTCGCCACAAATGGTTATAACGCGAAGCCCGCGCAGTTATAACTCGCAAATTGGCGTTCCTCTCTCCGTTTGGTTGCTCAACAGCCATTCGCAACTGGGTGTTTTCGAAGCGGGTATCAGCTTCAAAGGCGAGATGCAAGCCTTGCACAACATCATTAGGCCCACCATTGCTGTGCTAACCAACATTGGTTCGGCCCACGAAGAAAACTTTTCGTCGGCCGAAGAAAAGTGCAGAGAAAAACTAAGGCTGTTTAAAGGGGCACAAGTAATGGTGTATAACGCCGATGACGAAATGGTTACACGCCTACTAAACGAGACTGAACACAAGGGCGAACGCCTGGCTTGGTCGGTAAAAAACCACGATGCTGCCATGCGCATAACCAAGATAGACAAGCAACCCACACACACAACCATACATTATATATATAAGGGAGGAGAACCAAATTGCTTCTCGCTACCCTTTATAGACGATGCTTCGGTGTGCAACTCCATTATATGCGCCACCGTTGGCTTACACTTGGGCTTAGATGCTAGCACCCTTAACCTGCGCATGAGCAAATTAGAACCTGTGGCCATGCGACTAGAAGTAAAAGAAGGACTAAACGGTTGCACGCTCATCAACGACTCTTATAACTCAGACATCAACTCGTTGAACATTGCACTCGACTTTATGAACCGACGCCCCGACCACAACGGACAGAAAAGAACGCTGGTGTTGAGCGACATTTTACAAAGCGGACTGCCCGATAAAGAACTATATCAAGAGGTGTCTAACCTAGCCGAACAGCGTGGCGTGCAAAAGTTTATTGGCATAGGACCAAAGATTTGCACCAACAATGCATGCATTGCTTTGGCCGAACGACATTTCTTTAACTCGGTGGCTGACTTTATCCGCAGCGATGTTTTCAAAACTTTGCACAACGAAGTGGTACTACTCAAAGGAGCAAGAAGCTTTGGTTTCGACCAGCTTACCGAGCAAATGGTGAAAAAAGTACACGAAACAACACTCGAGGTGAACCTCAATGCCATGGTTAACAACCTTAATTATTATCGCTCATTGATGCACCCCAACACCAAACTGGTGTGCATGATTAAGGCCGATGGCTATGGGGCTGGTGCCGTAGAGATTGCTAAAACCCTGCAAGACCATCGCGCCGACTACCTTGCTGTGGCCGTTGCCGACGAGGGAGCTACATTAAGACGTAATGGAATTACTAGTAATATCATGGTAATGAACCCTGAAATGACAGCCTTCAAAACCATTTTCGACTACGATTTAGAACCCGAAGTGTACAGTTTCCGACTGCTTGAGGCACTGATTAAGGCTGCTGAAAAAGAGGGCATCACTGGATTTCCTGTGCACATTAAACTGGATACGGGCATGCACCGACTGGGATTTGACCCCGACAAAGACATGCCACGCCTGATTGAACGCCTACACAATCAAAACGCTTTAATTCCTAAGTCGGTATTCTCACACTTCGCTGGAGCCGATGCCGACGAGTTCGACTCTTTCTCGCAAAGCCAATTCGAACGTTTCGATGCTGGTAGTAAGATGCTGCAAGCTGCCTTCGAACACCATATCTTGCGACACATTGACAACTCTGCTGGTATTGAACACTTCCCTCAACGCCAACTAGATATGTGCCGTTTAGGACTAGGCCTCTACGGCATTAACCCTCGCAACAATGCCATCATTAATAATGTGAGTACCTTGCGCACAACAATCCTGCAGATGAGAGAGGTTAAAGCAGGCGACACCGTGGGCTATTCGCGACGCGGAACAATAGAACACAATAGCGTGATTGCTGCCATACCCATAGGTTATGCCGACGGACTAAACAGAAAATTGGGCAACCGAAACGGCTATTGCCTAGTAAACAACCAACCTGCACAATACGTGGGCAACATCTGCATGGACGTTGCAATGATTGATGTTACTGGTATCGACTGCCACGAAGGCGACAGCGTGGAGATATTTGGCGACAATTTACCTGTAACCGAATTGTCTAATGTGCTACAAACCATACCCTACGAGGTGCTTACAGGCATCAGCAACAGGGTGAACAGAGTGTATTTTCAAGATTAAATAAACAAAAAACATACATTACATGCTGCTTATTATCGACCCCAACAACGACTTTGCCGATAGCCACGGTAGTCTTTACGTGCCTAATGCCAATAAAGCCATCGAGGCCATCGCACATTATATTAACGAGAACAACCCCGAAGCCATCGCCATTTCGTTAGACACACACCGCCGTTACCACGTGGGACATTGTGCTTACTGGCAAGGTGAAGGCGTGCAGCCCTTTGCCAATGTGCGGGCAGAAGATGTGGAAAACGGACGCATAGCACCCGTTTTTGCCCCTAAAGAGCAAGTGCTTGCCTATCTGCACGATATGGAAAGCCAAGGACGTGTGCACACTTTGTGGCCCGAACATTGCCTCGTTGGCTCGTGGGGATGGGCTTGCCCCAACG
>NZ_CALKQY010000075.1:0-19219 GCF_937990675.1 Hoylesella shahii
AACAAAAAGGGCTGATACCTCGTGAGAAGTGTCAGCCCTAATTCGTATAAAGAGGTGAGAACTTTAGCGGACAGTAATAAAAGATAATAAAGTCCTTTCAATTTGTAGAGATTTTATAAGTCTAGATGACTTCAAAAACATCTTGTAAAGTACCAAGGATTTATCCACTCTTTTTACTTGCTGGCGTGTTAGATTAGTCATGTTTTTCGTTGTATGCTTTTGTGTTACGCAGTTATTTCTATATAAAAACATCATAAAAAGCGAATGGTTAATCCATATTTTTGCTATATTTGCAGTGGAAACCACAACCCAAAGGAGGTAGTTATGTGTGCAACAATCATTTATTCTGCATTTCGCTGCAAACAGTTATTTGTAATGTCGATGGGTATGGTGTGCCTTAATGCCAACGCACAAGGCCGAAATGACACCGTATGTTGGCCACCTTACTCCCTTTTTGTTAAGCCCAGGTTTAGAACTTCGCCAGTAAAAATAACGCGCGTTTTCCGCGATGAAGACTATGCAAAGCCCAAGTTTCCAGGTGGCGAGGAGGCTTTGAAGGCCTTTATAGATAAGGAAAAGATATATCCAGAAGATACCCAACACATTACGGGCAGAGTGTTATTCTCTTTCTTTGTGGAGGAAGACGGCTAAATTACAGACATTAGGCTCCTTCGTTGTGTACATCTCGCATTAGATAAGGCGACAGTTAACGTTGTAAAAAGGATGCCTGCTTGGATTCCCGACAAACGAAAAGGCAAGCTGGTGCGCTTGAAAGTCTGCATGGGCATTCCTTTTTATGTGGTTAAAAGGGGCGGAACAGAGCCCGAAAGTAGAGATAAATAAGTGGCGTTTTAAAGGATAGATAGCTTGCAAAGAGCTGGTAGACAATACTTATTAAGCGATAATCGTAGTTGAAACAATAATAAACCAAAGGAGGGAGTTATGCGAACAATGAGCATTCATTCCGTATTTCGTTGCAAGCTATGGCTTGTAATGGCGATGTGTTTGGCCTGCCTTAATGCCAACGCACAAGGTGGGAAGGGCAAGAATAAGAAACGAAATCAACCCAAACAAGTTAAGTCGGCAACTACTAAGGCCGAGGAAGAACAGCGTTTTATGTGTGAAATTTTTGAAACACCACCTCAATTCCCGGGCGGTGATGTGGCACTGATGGAGTTTTTAAAGAAAGAGGTGCGACAGCCTGATGAGGCAAAGGACGTTAAGGGTAGGGTTGTTATCGGCGTAATTGTGGAAACCAGCGGCGAACTAACGCATTTTGAGGTACTTCGCAGCGTGCATCCTGCATTAGATAAAGAGGCATTAAGAGTTGCCAAAATGATGCCCAAATGGATTCCAGGCAGCATTTATGGCAAACTTGTAACTTCACGTTGTTGTATAATTGTTGCATTTAAAGGCGAGGAAAAGGACGGAACAGGGCCCGAACGGAGAGATAAATAAGTGGCGTTTCTAAGGATAGATAACTTGCAAAAGGCTGATAGTCAATCGTTAAATCTACACTAGATTTTTATCTTTTTTATCTTTTTTTATTTAGATTGTTAATTATGTGATTTTTAATATAACAATAAGCAAGGATGCTGGCGAAGAATACTAACAAGAAAAGTATGACGATGATAGGTATTGAAGTAAAAACAAACGTAATTCCTATTGCTAAAAAACCATCTATTATCATAATGCATAATAGAAGAAAGTCTTTCTGTAATGGTTCCTTTAAAGGACTAAAAAATTTTTTTCCCATATGAATTAATATGATACATTTTCTTCAAATATAATTATTATATTCCATATAAGCAAATATTTGTGTTTCTTTTTAGAAATGAAAGAGCATTTTATATCTCAGAATATATCTGGTAACTATTCAGCAATACCCCCACTTTGCTCCACGCCCTCCCCGGATGGTCTATTTTTCTTAGCTTTCATCCTATATTATGACGCATCCTTTTTTTATTCAATAACTATGATTTGGCTGCGTTTTCTGTGTTTGCATGATGCTGTTTCCGTTGGTCGTGGGCTGAATGCCCAGCAACTGTTCGCGTTGGCGGTTGTAAGCGTACATGCTTTCCATCGCCGTTGCCTTTGCATGCGTACACAGCGCAATCTGTTTTGTCTTGTTTTCAGTAATAAATTTAACATTGTGAGTGCAGTTTTCGCCAACAATCGCCCACCTTGCCGCAAATAATCGATTCTCGCGAAGGTTCGTTTTTTTGCAAAATGGGGTTAGTTGTACTTGCAGGCAAAATGAATTTTTATTTAAGCTAACCGCCACTAACACCCGTTTTTTTTGCGATTTGCAGCAAAATATAATGCGTTTTGATGCTAAACGCTGCGTAATATGCTACAAAACGCAATGCGTTTTGATGCCAAATGCAGTGCGTTTTGGTGCTAAATGCAAGGTAAAATGGTGCTAAATACAGGGCAAAATGCTACTAGATGGAATGTGAAAAGCATAAAAATCCAACACAAATGTATAAACAAAACCTTTTAGAACCATTAAAAACATGACTGGAAAGGGCAAAATAGACACTAAAAAGTAGCATTTTAGGGCCTAAAAGCGGTTCTGGGAACGTGAGAAATAATGAGTTGGCAAGCAATCTAGAAAGGCAAAATGGTGCAAAATGCAGGTTTTGTCCTTAAAATAGACAAAACGAGATGCGTGAAAGGCAATAAAAAGTGGCTTTTTACCTACTTTTTAACCTGTTTTTTCGCTAGAACGAAGTGAAAAATAAAGAGCGATTGTAAAATAAAAGAAAACAATTTAAGATTTTGAATTGATGGGTCTTTGGTTTTGCAAGTTGATGAATTGATGTATTAGGATGTTGTTAGTTTTTCATGAGTTTATAAGTCAGTGAGTTGATTTGTCCTGCTCTTCGTATATGATAGGAGCGTTTATCTTGGTTTTACGGCACAAAGACAATAAACTTCTCGTAATTTATAGAAATATTTTAAAGTCAAAACGACATCGTTGTGTTAGACACAATGACTTAAATTAGAAAATTGATAATGTGGTTAACACACTAACGATATGATGTGCGTTAGACGAGTTATCCGGCTAAGTGCTATTAGCTCTTTAGTTGTAGGTTAAATACTCAAAGCGATAAATATATGGCAGTCATTACTTTCAAAAGCGACTAATAAAAGTTTGTTATGAAGTAGCGTTAAATTTGGAAGTAAAAGCAGCCTTAGTAATAAAAACAACCCAACTTACGACTCTTACAGATAGCCTTTATGCCATTACTTGAGTTGTAAGCTGGGTTAATGTGAAACGATGGGCTGGATATTGACCGCCTATTTTATTTTTTTCCTTTTATAAGTTGTCGATGAAATTTGTCTTCGGCCTTAAGGATTTTAAATACCGTAGTTGCTGGTAACATCTTTATGAACTTTTCGTGGTAGGTTTTCAGCAACTGTTTCATTTCCAATTCCAGTTTATCTTGCTGTTTGATGGCCTCAGTTGCAGCTTCATTGTCTGCGGGATTGGCTTTTTTGTGTTTAATAATCTGTTCGAAAATAGTGCGTTGTTTTTTGCGCAATTCTCGGTAAACAGGGAAAAATGCAGCACTTTCTATTTTAGAAAGCGATGCTTCGGATGCGATAAAATTTTCTAGTTCGGTTTGAAATTTCTCAGGACTGAACTTGTGCGGAGGTTGAGCCACCACGTTAATAGTGGCTAGTACGAACAAAAAAGTAAGTAGAGATTTTTTCATTTTCAATTTTATATTTCGGAATAGTGTACATAGATATCTTCGTTGTCCATCATGGCATAATCTGCAACGGCATCTTTATATGTTCCAGCAATGTTAGTTGCTGCACTGGTGGGCATGGATGGCGTGGCAGGAGATGGGCCGTTGTTGAACACGTCCATATAAACGGCCAGTCCACCGATAGCCACTAATACACTTGCTGCAACCATATAGACGGGACGCAGAAGCAAAAACTTGCGCTTTGGCAAAGCTTTTGGCTCGTTCTGGGCGTCAATTTTTTGCATTACAGCTGGTGTGAGGTTGTTGAAATAACCCTTTGGCACGCTGAAAAGCTCTTGTTTGGCTTTAGCCGAATTTGTGGTTTGTTCCATGATGGATATCATTTAAGCGTTTTTGTCGTGTGCTACAAATGTGCCTCCCACAGCAAATTATTTTGCATGGTGGCTTGGTTTTTGTTGTGCAACTTTAGATTGGCATTGCTAACTGGTGTTCTTATCGCTTGGTTCATAACGATGCTTCACTGTATAAGCAAGAGTTGAACGCGTGGATACCAACTAGCCCTAAGGGCCTGATTGAACACAGCGACCTTAGATAAACGAAAAGACAAGCTAGCAAGCTGGAAAACTGATTGACACTTATTGGTGCTAACCCAGGCAGGGAATGGCCTTGTAAGGGTAGGGTATGCGAAAACTTCGCGCAGCAACCTGCCTACACTTGATATGACGCGACATACCATGAGCTTCTTCGCAAGCTAACTTGTCTAAGGGGCAGTGCTTTGCAATTCTACTTTTTGCATTTTAAACTGCAAGGCGATACTGCCTTTATCGTTTTGGGTTGTTATATGCTTTGACGTTTTTTGCTGTTTAAGGTTTAAACCTTGTTTTAAATATTACTGATTATTTGATTATTTGATGCTGCCTTGTTGCCCGTAAGCCATAATCCCATAAAGGTTAGTGCGCCATTGAGCATTAAAAGTTCGTAGCCAAAGCGATAACCGCTGATGTGTTGCACTAGTTTTTCGACTACGAAACATAATATTGGAGCTATTACGCACATGGGTAGCACCCATTTGCCACTAACATGTCGACGTGTGAAAAGGGCGTAAGCAAAGAGCCCTAACAACGGACCGTAGGTGTACGAACATAAAATGTAAATGGCATCGAGCATCGAGGTGGAGTTGAATGCTCGGAAGAGCAGAATGAAAAGTGCAAACAAGGCGGCCATCACAAGGTGTGTACGCTTGCGCAATCGTTCGTCGTCTGGACGCCTATAAAGGTCTACGCAAACCGAGGTTGTTAGTGCAGTAAGGGCCGAGTCGGCGCTACTGAACGATGCAGCAACAACACCAATGGTGAAAAAGACCACCACAGAGAGTCCCAACGAACCATTTGCGGCAAAGAGTGGCAATAGTTCGTCGCCCATTTCAGGAAGTGAAACGCCACGTTGAACGGACAGCATAGAGAGCAGAACACCAAGAGCGAGGAACAATAAGTTGGCAGGAACAAAGGCAAAACCATAGGTGCACATATCTTTTTGAGCTTCGCGGAGGCTTTTGCAAGTAAGATTTTTCTGCATCATATCTTGGTCTAAACCTGTCATTACCACTACGATAAAAGCTCCACTAACAAATTGTTTCCAGAAATTTTGCTTCGAAACCCAATCGTCGAACACAAACATCCTACTGCGATTGTCGGCTGCGACGGCCCTGATGGCTTCGATTGGCGACATACCCAGTGCGCCAATTACTTGCCAGATGATGAGGATGAGGGCGGTGAACATACAAAAAGTTTGAAACGTGTCGGTGAAAACGAGGGTATTGATACCGCCTTTTCGGGTGTAAAGCCATATCAAGGCCACCATTGTCACCACGGTAATGACGAAAGGAATGCCCTGTGCATCTAACACAAAACGCTGCAAAAGCATGCATACAACATAAAAGCGCACTGCCGCTCCAGTGATTTTAGACAAGATAAAGAAGCCTGCGCCAGTGCGATAGGCTGCAGTGCCCAATCGTTTGTCTAAATAGGTGTAAATGGTAGTTAGGTTTAGTTTATAGTATATGGGAAGAAGTATGAACGCAACGGCAAAATATCCTACAATAAATCCTAAGCATGTTTGCATGTAGGTCATGCCAATAGTGTTTACCATGCCTGGAACAGAAACGAATGTAACGCCCGAAATAGAGGCGCCAACCATGCCAAAGGCCACCATATACCAAGGCGAACGTCTGTTGGCCCTAAAGAAAGTGGCATTGTCGGCACGTTTTGACGTAAGCTTACTAAAGAGCAAAAGCAAACCAAAATATGCGAGTATGGTGAGAATGATGAGCATAATATATGTAAAGTTACGACGAACAACGATTCCAACTGTTGGCTAGTATGGGCCTATAAGGGCCAGATGGTAAGTACACATTGGGGCAATATTGGGTAAAACACAATATAAATCTAGAGGGATGCACCGCATGGGCATCCCTCTAGTATTGTTTTGTAGTCGTTGTCACTGGGTATTTAGCCATTTCGCAAGTATGTAATCGTATTGTAAACAGTGGCATTGATGAGTAATCAAATTCTTTTGCCAGCTTAAAGACTCTTTAATTGCTGAATGGTCTCCGTTGGGTTGGCTGATTTAAACACGTAGTTGCCCGCTACAAGTACATCTGCACCAGCCTCAAGGAGCAAGGGAGCAGTTTGTGCTTGCACACCACCATCCACCTCGATGAGTGCTTTGCTGCCACTAGTGTCGATGAGTTGGCGTAGGCGACGCACCTTGTTGAGGGTGTTTTCGATGAATTTCTGCCCACCGAAACCAGGGTTAACGCTCATAAGCAGCACTAAGTCAAGATCGTTGATGATGTCTTCTAATACGCTAACAGGCGTAGATGGGTTAAGAGCCACGCCAGCTTTCATTCCCGATTCGTGAATTTTAGCCACGGTGCGGTGTAGGTGTACACAAGCCTCTTGGTGCACACACATAAGCATGGCGCCAGCTTTAGCCGTCTGTTCGATGTAGTTTTCGGGGTGTACAATCATGAAATGCACATCCATTGGCTTTTTACAGGCCTTGCCAACGGCCTCTAAAACAGGGAATCCAAACGAGATGTTGGGTACAAACACACCGTCCATCACGTCCATGTGTAGCCAGTCGGCTTCGCTTTCATTAATCATCTGCACCTCGGCATTGAGGTTTAAGAAGTCGGCCGAGAGCAATGAGGGGGCAATTAATGGTTTCTTCATTTTGCTTTTAGTTTAGACAAACGATGTAGCGTTGTCCGTTTACCTGAATGGATTTGTAACAATGGGCAATCTGCCTTATCATGTTAAGCGTTTTTTCTGAGGGCTTAAGCTCTTCGGGAGTAAAGTACTTCATAGGCGATAATACCTTTTAATATTGTATATAAGTATTAACGCCTTGCTTTTTGATTTATTGTGTGGGGAATAAAATTTTTATATCTAATGTTTTCTTGTTGTTAATGTGTGAGTAGCTCACTATTAGGGCTCTGTGCTTTGCGTGTTGTTGGCAAGCAAAGTATGCGGGTTGGGGACTGACGACTTGGCTTACTAGGGTGAAGTACATTAGTCTTCGTGCGCTTTGAGCACGCGATGGGGCATGTGTCCATGTCCTAACAAATCTATGGGACAACCAAAGTGTTCGCTTAACTCGTCGTTAGATATTTGTGGTGTATCGTGATAGTGCAGCGTACGGTTGACACAAGCCACCGCTTTAACGTTTTGTAGAATAGTTCCAACGTCGTGGCTCACGATGATAATAGCGCAATCGCGGTTTATAACATCGAGCATTTGGTACATTTGTTCTTGAAAACGCTTGTCGATGTAAGTATTTGGTTCGTCTAACACCACCACTTCGGGTCGCGAAACGATGGCTCGTGCCAGCAACACCCGTTGCAGTTGTCCACCACTAAGTGCGCCAATAGGACTTTTAGCATATTCGCTCATGCCCAATTTATCTAGCGTTTCGGCCACTTGTTGTTTGTGGTTTGCATCGAAAGGGGCAAAAAGTTTTTTCTGTTTACTCAATCCAGAGAGCACCACTTCTTCTACAGCAATAGGGAATTTGCGGTCGATGTCGTTGTATTGTGGAAGATATCCAATGGTAAGTTCGGGCACTTCCACTCCATCTCGGTAATAAGATACCTTACCCGAGAATGGTTTCATCATGCCCAATATGATGCGCATGAGGGTGGTTTTGCCACCACCATTAGGGCCAATAACGCCCAAGAAATCGTGATGTAACACCTCTAGCGACACGTCTTGCAGCACCACCTTGTCTTCGTAGCCTGCAAACACGTTCTCAAGTTTAATGATGGGTTGGCTCAAAGCGGTCATTTTAGCGATTGCGATACCTTTATCATTTCTTTATGCCAATTGTAATCTAGCGGGTTGAAATCAACAACTTGCGCTCCAACCGCATTAGCAATGGTCTCCGAATTGCGATTGGAAAACTCTTTTTGCATGAAGAGCACACGCACTTGCTTTGCTTTTGCACTGGTGATAATTTCTTTTATCTGTGCTGCAGATGGCTCTCGCCCTTCGTCCTCGATATAGATTTGGTGCAAATTGTACTCACTGGCATAGTAAGTAAGTACGGGATGGTATATAAGAAAACTCGAAACCTTACTTTTAGATAGGTTCTCGCGTATTTGACTGTTTGTGTCTTCTATCTTAGCGAGCAGTGTTTCGAGGTTGGCCTTATAATAAAGACTGTCTTGCTTGTCTATCTGCAACAGCGCTTTATAGATGTTTTGTGCAATGACAGTGGCATTTAGGCAGCTCATCCATGTGTGTGGGTCGGGCACTCCATACGAACTTTCGATGGGGATGATGCCATCAGACGAGTCGATGAAGAGCGTATGTGGAGCATTGGCTTTAATTCTCTTCATCCAGCTTGTCTCAAATCCGATGCCACCCACCTTTATATAGAGGTCGCTATGCGACAGGTCCACCATTTGTTGAGCAGTTGGCTCGTAAGTTTCTGGGTTTCCTCCATTAGGAACCATTGTTTTAACGTTGAACCTATTACCAGCAATGGCCTCAACAAAATATCTCAATGGCTCTATCGTAACCACCACGGTGCGTTTTGTTCCACCTTTTGTCATCGAACAAGAGGCAAACAACACCAGAGCTAGAGCGCAGAAAAGGGAAAGTTTCTTGTACATAAGCATATTAAAGTAAAAAGCTTGCGCCAAACACAAGTAAGGCAAAGCGAATGAATTTTCCAATTGTCATGCTTATCACGGTGATGGTTATGTTGGCTCGCATCAATCCTAATACCACGGTGATGGCACTACCAATGATGGGTAGGAAGGCGAAAAAGCCCATCCAAGCGCCTCGTCCAGCCATAAATTTCTCTGCTCGTTCCAGTTTTTCTTTCTTCACGTGCAGATATTTTTCAATCCAGTCTGTGCGACCAAGTCTGCCCACTCCGTAGTTTATCATGCCTCCCATTACGTTTCCAACTGTGCCATAAAGAATGAGTGGCCAAGCCTTTAGACCGGCTGCTTGTAAACCAACCATGACGGCTTCACTACTAAAGGGAATAACACTTCCAGCTAACACGGCAGAAAGAAGCATGCCCCAATATCCGTAATTGATGAGAAAGGCTATAAGGGTATCCATAAATTGCAAACTGTAATCAAAATTGAGACCAACAACAACAAGCAAAACATCACGTTTGTGGCTGCTGTACGGGTGTGGGTGATGAAGTGGGCGATGAGAGCTGCCGCGTTAATAATGAGGATGGGAAAGAGATTAACGGCGTGTTGTGGTTGTAACACAATGAACGCTATGGTAAAGAGGTCAACCACAATCACCATTTCGTAAATCATACGGTTACGTATCTTGTCGTTTCTGCTGTCTCGCAGGTAGTGTATAATGCCGATAAACGATACGAACGCAAGGAAAAAGAAGGTGGCAACGAGGTTGTGACTTAACGAGGTATACTGGAATAGTGGGTCAAAATTGCCTAAGTCGGCGAAGTGTGTCACAAAACTCTCGGGTTCTCCTGTGTAAACAAGGTAGGCACCAATAAACCAATAAGGAGCAATTAGCCCTAAAACAGAAGCCCAAAAGTTGCGCCAGCTCATAGCAAGCACGTTAGTGGTATGCAAAATCCATAGCAATGGCACAAAAAAGAGTATCTGTACAAACATCGTTGATGCAATGCCGATAAAAAGATAAGCGTAAAAAGTTACGCCAGAGGCTGTTCTTTCTTGGTAGGCATTGAACACAATAAGGTAGAAAGCGGCAAAACAAACTTGTACCAAGGCTGGCGATGGCATATAAAATACTTGATTGGCCACACACGTGAGAACGAGAAACGAACACGATACCATGCGACTATATACCCTAAGTAGGGCATTGACATTGTTGAATTCAACCATTAGGTAGGTTGAAACAGCTAGGCACGCGAACTCGAACCAGAGACCTTCTCGCACCAGTCCACTTGCCAAGAACACCAACACGGCGTAAATGGCCGTGAAGGAGAATGTCATCCTGCTTTCAGCAATCCTGTTTTGTATTCTCTTTACTACCATATTATTTGTTACTGGCCACCCTTCGTGACTCTTTTGCCTAATGTAGCTTGTGCCAAGCGGTGTTTAGGCTATGCTCTTAAAGACATTTAGGTCTGCCCCACGTTGGTGTGGGGCAGACTATTAAAGATCGTTTCCGATGTCTTTTCTAAAATATTTGTCGGTGAAGCTGATTGCATTGGCTGCCTCAAAGCTTTTTTGTAGGGCTTCGGCTTTGTCTTTGCCATACGAGCTTACAGCCAAAACACGTCCACCATTGGTTACAAGCTCACCATCTTTTAGGGCTGTTCCGCTGTGAAACACAATGCTCTCGTTCACGTTTTCGATGCCGTGGATGGGGTAACCCTTCACATATTCTTGTGGATAACCACCGCTAACGAGCATCACGCAGACAGCTGCGCGTTCGTCGAAGACCACCTTTTTGCTGGCAATATTGCCCTCGGCAATGCCTTCAAACAAGTCAACAATGTCTGTTTTGAGTCTTAGCATCACGCTTTCGGTTTCGGGGTCGCCCATTCTGCAGTTATATTCGATAACCATGGGATTGCCCTCTACGTTGATAAGTCCAAAGAAGATAAAGCCTTTATAGTCGATTTCTTCTTGAGCCAAGCCGTCTACTGTGGGGCGAATGATGCGTTCTTCCACTTTCTTCATCCACTCGGGAGTGGCGAAAGGCACAGGACTAACGCTGCCCATACCGCCGGTGTTGAGACCAGTATCCTGCTCGCCGATGCGTTTATAGTCTTTTGCTTCGGGCAAAATCTGATAGTCTTTGCCATCGGTAAGCACAAAAACCGAACATTCTATACCGCTGAGAAACTCTTCTACAACCACAGATGCTGAGGCGTTTCCAAACATTCCGTGGAGCATGTGTTGCAGTTCGGCCTTAGCCTCTTCCAGAGTTGCGAGTATGAGCACGCCTTTTCCTGCGCACAAGCCATCGGCTTTCAGCACGTAGGGAGCTTTCAACGTTTCGAGAAAAGCCAAACCCTCGTCGATGTTTTCGACAGTAATGGTTTTATAACGTGCTGTGGGAATGGCGTGTCTGGACATAAAAGCCTTGGCGAAGTCTTTGCTACCCTCAAGCGTAGCGCCTTTTTTCGAAGGGCCTATAACGGGAATATGTGCCGTTAGTGCATCGCTTTTAAAGTTGTCGTAGATGCCGTTCACCAGCGGATCTTCGGGTCCTACCACCACCATTTTCACGTCGTTGTCTAGTGCGAAACGCTTCAAAGCTTCGAAGTCGTTGGAATTGATATTCACGTTTTGGCCCACTTCCGCCGTCCCTGCATTTCCGGGGGCGATGAAAAGTTTGCTAACCTTAGGGCTTTGGGCTATCTTCCAGGCAAGCGCGTGTTCTCTTCCGCCACTTCCCAACAGTAAAATGTTCATCGTTTTATTTTAGATAATCGTCAAAATATTGTGATATGCGTTCGTGCAAGTGGGTGCTTTGGTGCCCGCGCATGTTGTGGGGTTCGCCTGGGTACACAAAGAAGTCGGGCTGTGTGCCCACTTTGATACACTCTTGCAAGAAGTTTAAGCAATGTTGCGGCACCACAACGGGGTCGTTCATGCCTGTGATAATCTGCAATTTTCCTTTCAGGTTCTTGGCTTTGGGCAGCAAACTGCTCTCGGCATAGCCCTCGGGATTGTTCTGAGGTGTGCCCATGTAGCGTTCTCCGTACATCACCTCGTACCATTTCCAGTCGATTACTGGTCCGCCAGCTACGCCCACTTTGAACACTTCGGGATGTGTGGTGATAAGGTTAGTGGTCATAAATCCACCGAAACTCCATCCATGTACGCCCATGCGATCTTTGTCTACGTAGGGTAACGAGGTGAGATATTCCACACCTTTCATTTGGTCTTTCACCTCTTCAACGCCTAGATGGTGGAATGTTGCTTGCTCAAAGGCAAGTCCACGAGCACTACTTCCGCGGTTGTCGAGGATGAAAAGCAGATAGCCTTTTTGTGCCATATAGGTTTCCCAGCCACGCGACCAGAAGTGCCAGCGTGCCTCTACGTTGCGAACACCAGGCCCACCGTACACGTAAATAATGGTGGGATATTTCTTATTTGGGTCGAAATTGGTGGGCTTCACCATGCGATAATAGAGGTCGGTTGTGCCATCTGCTGCTTTGATAGACCCGCAAGAGTATTCGGGAACGGTGTAACCCACCCACGGATCAGCGGCTGTGAAGTAGCGAGTGGCTTTTGTCGAGGCCACGTTCACTATGTCGATGTTGCGTGGAACGGTTGGTTCGGTGTAGCTATCGAAGATCCATTCGCCCGAAACACTTAGCGCAGGCTTGTGCGAACCACCTGCTCCGGTGGTGTTGGCGTGGCATCCTTTGCCATTGTCGAGCAGTCGGCGTGCACCTGTTTGCAGGTTCACGGCATAGAGGTTGTTTTGAATAGCACTGGCTTCTGTAGAAAGAATGATGGCTTCTTTGGTTTTGGCATTAAAGCCCATCAAGTCTATTACAATCCATTTACCTGTTGTAAGCTGTTTGATTTGCTTCCCGTTGGTGTCGAAGAGGTACAAATGGTTGTATCCGTCTTTCTCACTTTGCAAGATAAAATGGTTTTTATCCCAAGGAATGAACGTTATGGGGTGCGTGGGATGCACATACTTGTTGCTCGACTCGGTGTAGAGTGTGGCCGTTTTATTACCCGTGGCAGGGTCGTAGGCATCAAGCGAGTAGTGATTTTGCGCCCTATTCAGTTCGATAAGATAAATAAGCTTGCCGTCGGGAGCCCAAGCAATGTTGGTGAAATACCTATCCGTGGGGTCGCCCGTGTTGAGGTACACAGTTTTTCCTGTGTTCAAGTCGTACACCCCAACAGTAACAAGGTGTGATTTCTCGCCAGCCATAGGATAGCGAATGGGAGTTTCTGTGGCAATACGGGTGTCAACGTCCACCAAAGGGTAGTCGGCCACCATGGATTGGTCCATTCTGTAGAAGGCCAACTTCTGTCCGTCGTTGCTCCAGAACGTTCCTTTGTAAATACCAAACTCATCGCGGTGCACGCTCTGTCCGTAAACAATGTTACGACTTCCGTCTGTTGAGAGCTGTTTTAGCACACCTTTTCCGTCGTTTACATAAAGGTTATCGTCTTTAACAAAAGCAACGGCGCGCGATTGCGCATTCCAGTCGGCAGCTATTTCGTCTTTTGCCTCTTGTTTCCAGTCCACTTTCTTGGTTTTCCAGTTCACCAACATGCGCGTTTGGTTGACATTGAGCAACACAAGCGTTTGGTTGGGGTAGGGGAAAGTGGCCGAATAGAGCGAGCGCACTTTATTTTCGCCGTTAGGATAAATCCATTTGTTAAGCTCGTCTGTAGAGAACAAGCGCGTTTCTTTACCCGTTTTCTTGTCTATCAGTGCGCAAAACTCTGCGTCGGTACGCACCAGTTGGTCGCCCCACCATGTGGTATAGCGGTTTTTAGGCACCATGTTATGGAAGTTGTTACCACCAAAATTGAGGTCTTCCAGTGTGAATTGTTTCTGAGCCGACATTGTTTGCGGTACAAAAATGAGCGTGGAGAGCATTGCTCCCACGATAATTTGTTTAATCGTCATGGTCTATAAAGTTAGCAGAATTACGTCCAAAGTTTTTACTTCCGCGCTTATCGGTGCGTTCAAAACTCTTTCCTTTTCGGTTAAAGTCTTTGGCTTTGCCAGAGAAGGCCTTACCACCACGTTCGAAAGAGCGCCCACCGCGTTTGTCGTCGCGGTCGTTAAACGATGCTGTGCGTTTGCGTTTGCGGTCGTCGTTGCGCTCTTCGGTATGTGCGAAGTGGTTTTTAAAGGTGTACGAGCGTATGTCGTCGGTGTCTTGCGAGCCATCCTCGTCGATCCTTTTCTTAAACTCGCGGTTTTTCTTAAATCTATTTTTCTCGGCCATCTGACGCTTTTCGTCATCGCTTTTCACCACACCGCCATCCTGACGGAAGTCTTTCAGCGAGCCATCGAATATAGCATACTTGCGAAATTCGCACTCAAGCGAGCCGTTGTATACAGGGATTTTAATAGAAGGCTTAAGACCTATTTGGTCGAAACACTCTTCGCGATAGCTCAGCACCCAAGCTTCGTTGCCCATAAATTGGTGTTTCAGTCTTTCGCCAATCATCTTATATGTACCCAAGAGGTTGGGTGTAGAGATGCGTTCGCCATAAGGCGGATTGGTTACAAGGATACTTTTGTTTTCGGGTTTCTTGAAATCCTTGAAGTCGGCTTGTTCAATGGTGATGTCTTTGGTAAGACCCGAGGCGCGAACATTAAGACGCGCCGTGTTCACAGCCTTCATATCGATGTCATAACCATAGATATGGTGGTTAAATTCGCGTTCGTTACTGTCGTCGTTATAGATGTGGTCGAACAGCTCTTGGTCAAAGTCTGGCCATTTTTCGAATGCATAGTTTTTTCGAAAAACACCAGGCGAGATGTTACGAGCAATGAGCGCAGCTTCTACAACGAGTGTTCCCGAACCACACATGGGGTCGATAAAGTCGGTTTCGCCTTGCCATCCAGTCATCAAAATCATGCCAGCGGCTAGCACTTCGTTAAGCGGAGCCTCCACCGATTCTTGTCTATATCCGCGACGGTGCAAGCTTTCGCCACTAGAGTCGAGCGACAGCGTGCAGTCGTATTCGGCAATATGAATGTTCAAACGTATGTCTGGGTTGCTCACCGATATGTTAGGGCGCTTGCCTGTACGTTGGCGAAACTGGTCAACGATGGCGTCTTTCACCTTATAGGTTACAAATCGCGAGTTGCGAAACTCTTCCGAGTACACCACAGAGTCCACCGAGAAAGTTTTTCCTTCCTCGATATGTTTGCTCCAGTCAATTTTTTGTATCTCCTCGTACACATCATCGGCCGATCTCGCCTTAAACTTGGCGATGGGTTTTAAAATTCTTATCGCCGTGTGCAGTTGGAAATTGGCGCGATACATAGTTTCTTTGTCGCCTGTGAACGACACCATACGCCTGCCAATTTGTACGTTGTTTGCCCCCATTTGGGTAAGCTCCTTGGCCAAAACGGGTTCTAGTCCCATGAAAGTCTTGGCTATGAGTTCGAATTCCATTGTATATAGTTGTTGTTATTTCGTTTTCTTTAATATGCGACTGTTGGGTTCCACGTCATCGGTTACCCACACGTTAGCGCCCACTACGCTACCTTTGCCTATGGTTACACGGCCTAGGATGGTGGCATTAGAGTAAACCACCACATCGTTTTCAAGTATTGGGTGTCTATCAATGCCCTTGATAGGTGTTCCGTTTTCGTCTTTGGGGAAGCTTCTCGCGCCCAACGTAACGCCTTGATAAAGCTTAACATTGTCGCCAATGATGCATGTTGCCCCGATAACCACGCCAGTGCCGTGGTCTATGGCAAAGTATTGCCCAATTTGAGCAGCGGGATGGATGTCTATACCAGTTTCCGAGTGTGCCAATTCTGTTAGCATTCGCGGTATCAGTGGCACGTCCATGAGTAGCAACTCGTGTGCCACGCGATAGTTTACCATGGCCTTGATGGCAGGATAGCACGATATTATTTCGCCAAAGTTGCTTGCAGCTGGGTCACCGTTGTATATGGCCGCCACGTCTGTGGCAAGTGTTTGGCGTAGAGTGGGTAGTTTTTTGATGAGCGCGATGGCCTTTTCTTCGGCTATATGTCGGTTGTCTACTGCTTTTTCGCTATTTCCGCAGTCGTCGCAACTGGCAAAGCACAATCCAGCCTGTATCTGGTCGGTAAGTAGCTGGTTGAGTTTTTCGATATTAACACCGATATGAAATTTAATGGTGCGCGTGTTAACCGTAGACTTTCCGTAGTATCCAGGGAAGATGATAGCCCGCAGCAGGTCCATTATCTGCCTTAGTACCTCTCCCGAGGGAATAGGGTTTCCGTCTTTATGTTGATGGAAGATGCCTTTTAATGCTGTGGCATCTGATAGCTCTTCCGCAGTAAGGGTAAGCGTGCGCGTTAAGTCGGCTGTGGTCATCAATGTTGTTTTGTCAATGAAGATGTTTATGTCGGCCTTGTCGCCAATGGTTGCAAGGGTGCTTGCTTGGGCTTAGCGAAGATGGCCTATTCTGTGCAAAAGTAGCAATAATTTATCATTTGTCCACAGATAAAGGCCGAAATTTTATTAAAATATGCATCTACTTGCTTGCTTGAAATAAAAAACGTGAGTTCGTACGCATCGAACTCACGTTTTTACTTAATTTACTGATGTTGTGTTTTTTATTGCTTACCCTTTGAGTGGTGTGCAATGTGGGCATGTTATTGCACCAACTTGTCTAATATGGGTGTTGTTTGGCCACTGATGGATGTTTGTTGGTTGTCGTTTTGTTGTTCGAACACCACTATTTTGTTTTCTCCTTTTTTCAAGAGGCAGCCTGGAAGGTAGAGTGTTTGTTGTGGTCCGCGTTTCCAATAGCGTCCAAGGTTGAAGCCATTAACGAAGACTATGCCCTTGCCCCAGGTCTCCATGTTGAGAAAGGTGTCGCCGGTGGTGTCTAGATTGAATGTGCCAGCGTAGAGTGTGGGCATTCCTTTGGTGTTAGCCGATGGCAAGGCATCAACGTTAGGCATTTCGCTCATAGGCATTTTATACATCTTCCAGTTGCCTGTAATTTCATTTCCCTCAATCACAACGGGTCCGTTGATGCCTTTGATGCTTTGGGTGATACGAGCACCGTAGTTTATTCGGCCCATGTTTTCTACTAATATGTCGAGCACGCCATTGAAGGGAACGTTTATTTCCAAACTGTCCACATCTTTAACGCGATCTAGTTCGCCCACTTTCTGACCATTTACATAAACCAAAGCATAGTCGGCCAAGCCGGCAATCTTTAGCATTCCGCCGATGGGTTGGTTAAAATGTCTTCTGTATAGCACATAGCCATGGCCTTGATTCAGGTCTTCGAATGTTAGTGGATTATCGTTTTCCACTGCCTTGCCCTTAGTGAGCATATCTATTACGTTGGCTGTTTTGCTGAGTTTGATGTTTGGAATGTTGATAACGGGTATACGTTGGGGCACTGCAGGCACGTTATATTTCACATGCTTCATCATCAATGCGCGTATAGCGTCGTATTTGGGGGTGTTCCATCCGGCCTCGCTGATGGGTGCATCGTAATCGTACGAGGTAAGGTCGGGTTGTAGATTGGTGTCGGTGGTGTAGTTAGCACCCGACGTAAAACCAAAGTTTGTTCCGCCATG
Source organism: Hoylesella shahii (assembly GCF_937990675.1). Classification (NCBI taxonomy): domain Bacteria; kingdom Pseudomonadati; phylum Bacteroidota; class Bacteroidia; order Bacteroidales; family Prevotellaceae; genus Hoylesella; species Hoylesella shahii. The sequence goes on from NZ_CALKQY010000075.1 coordinate 17,495, forward strand.
AACCATATAATAGTTGAAACTTATGCCGTTTTCAAGATATTTGGCCGTTTGTTTAACGATTGATTCGGTGCTCACTTGTGGGAAAGGCTCTGCCCAATGCGATAGCCATCCGGGGTAAAACTCGGCTACCATGTATGGGCCTTTGCCGCCATTGTATTCGTTGACCACCTTTTTAAGTTTCTCTATGTCGTTCTCGCCGTTGGCTGTTGGCAGTGCGCCATTTATGGTGCCGCCTTTGAAAAGCCAACTTCCGTCTGATGTGAACAAGGGAACATCGAAACCGGCATCGAGCAATTGTTGCTTAATCTTGGCACTATAGGCGCGATGTGTTTCAAGTGGAATGTCTTTGCGTTGTGAAACATACGAACCGAACTCGTTTTCGGCCTGCACCATAATGATAGGACCGCCCTTGGTTATCTGCAAGTCGCGCATCTGCGAGGCCAATTGGTTGATGTAAACGCGGCACGAATCGAGGAACGGCTGATTGTCGGCGCGTATCACCAACCCCTTAGCCTTAGACAACCACCAAGGATAGCCGCCAAACTCCCACTCGGCGCAGCAATAAGGGCCAGGTCTTAGTATCACCAACATACCCTCATCGGCAGCCGTTTTAACAAATTCTCTCAAGTTTTTGTTACCAGTTTTCCAGTCCCACTTGCCAGGTTCTGTTTCGTGATAGTTCCAAAACACGTATGTGGCAACAGCGTTCAAGCCCATAGCTTTCATCATTTTCAAGCGGTGGCGCCAATAGGGAGCAGGCACGCGGGCATAGTGCATTTCGCCCGAATGCAATTGCATGGGTTTACCGTTATAAACGAATTGGCCATCGGCAATGGCGAAAGTGTTACGCGTAGTTTTTGTTTGCTTGTTTTGTTTGGCCTCGGCTGTGGTTGCGGTAAGCAACATTAAGGCTGCCATGGCCAAGCATTTAAGATGTTTCATCTGTTATAATATAATTTGAAAAAATCGGATTAGGGTTTTAGTATAACGCTTTTTGTGGTGTGGCTCGTTGTACGGGCTTTAACCACCACAGTGCAAAAATAACAAAAGATTGGTACAGAAGAACTAAGAAAATGGTGGTTTAGATAATTTTAACGAGTGCCAGAGGTGAAGATATTTAGCAATTCGTGCTACAAGTCTTTAAACCCAAATCTCTCTAAGTATGCAATTCACATCGCAAACTTAGAGTTATTTTTAATGATATAGATCTTTCTCAAATGGGTCAATTGGTAAACAATTTACCTGTTTTAGCAATCCTGCTGCTAGTGGAGGTATATTTAATATAGTGTCGGGTAACAACGATGGCAATAAAATATCCGAGCAACAAAAGTTTACTGCCAATTAAAAGGTTGGAAAGTAAAAATCACTAACAATCCTCCTTCGAGCATCTTTTCTACACAAAATGACGAGAACCAGTCTCGAACTGTATTCTTCCTTAACGGGCGTTAGGTGAATGAAAACCACGTGAAGGGAGTGGTAATTATTAAACAAGGGGGTAGAACCTACAAAAAGGTTGTGAGATAAGTCCGCGATTCTCATCATAAAAAGAGTGAATTCTAAATAAAAAGAACTCACTCTTTTGCTAATATCTAGCGTAAAGAAACAGCGAAAATATGGGTCAGTCGTAAAATCTTGTTGCATCCCGCTTCTCTTGCACATCATTTCATAGGTATTTATTGCTGTAGTCGCTTAGGTTAGGCCACCATCCAAGCAATCTACGCAACA
>NZ_CALKQY010000076.1:0-31020 GCF_937990675.1 Hoylesella shahii
AGTTCATGAGTTTATTGGTTCATAAGTTTGTGAGTTTATAAGTTGTGAGTTCATGTGTTTATTGGTTCATAAACAAGCTCTTGCGTTATTAGTACATGCTTTTGTATACACAAGCGTTTAAGGGATCATGGGTTAAACCAGCTTATTTGCCTATTTACTTTACCTTATACACCCTAAACTCCCCAAGGGGAAGATAATCCAGCAACGACTATAATGACCCGAATACAACAATAAAAAATAAGTCCCGAACGCAGCAAACGTTGCGTTTGGGACTTCTGTTTATGTAATAGGGCTACCAAGAACCCGTTAGCATGGTTTATTTCACGCGATAAGTTGTTTTAACGGTGATGCTAGCCACCTTTTCTTTGCTGCTGGTGTTGAATGTTCCGCCCCAGCTGTATTCTTCGTCGCTGTTAAGACCCACGATTTGGAAAACACCCATTGTTGAAGATACAACCGAACCCACTTTCGAATCGCTACCTTTAGCAATGGTTTGAGCACGTTCGTATGCGTTGGCCGATGCTTGGTTAAGCATTTCCATCTTCAGGTCGTTCAGTTTCGTGTAGTAGTACAGTGGTTTCTCGCTACTGAAATCCATACCACTGTTGTACAGTTCAGAGATACGTTGGTAAACCCCTTCCACGCGTTTGAGATCGTTCGAGCTAACCGTGAAAGTCTGCGAAACCGAGAACCCATCTTCAAGCGTTACGTATTTTCGGCTGTCTTCGTCCCAAAAGTCTTTTGTGCGTTTGCTGATATCCACGCTGCTCAATGTAATTTCCTTTTCAGGAATGCCATGCGTTTGTAGGTACTTGCTCATCACGCGAGCTGATTTCTCAAACTCGGTAAAGGCCGAACTACGAGTTGAACCCTCTGCGTTAACCGTAATTTTCCAAACGATGAGGTCGCTTGTTATTTCTTTTTCGGCCATACCCGTTACACTGATTACGGGTTGTCCTTCTCTAAAGTTTTTAAAACCCGATGCAATAAACCATGCACCAATAACAACCACCAGGCCAATAATTGCGGTGACTACGATTTTTGTTTTATCCATACGATGAAATTTTGTGAGTATTGTTGTTTATCTGTTATTTAATTGATTCGATTTTATGCGCGGTTATAGATGATGTATTTAGTTGTTGAGTTATATTGAAATGCTATTACCCTGATTGATTATCGTTGTCCACATTGTTGTGCCAGCTCTTCATCGGTCAGTAGTGGCCTTTCTATAACTTTGTTTTGCAAAAATAGTGAAAATAACGCTATGTTGTTTTCTTTTCAGCATATTTTTTTATTATCCTTACTTTTTAATGGTTTTAGTTTTTGCCATCGCTATTGTTTCCGTTTTAAATGATTAACTTTGCATACTTCATCAATTATAAATATATATCACGAAAATGTATCATCTCGAACGATTATGGATTTGGCTCACCCGACTCACTTGTTGCCGTGGATTTGGCATACAATCGCCGTCGGCTTATTCGTTCGTACGATATGTAGTGAACGAGCATTACCCCTATTACGCCTATGCCGACCTGTGTCAGCAGCTGCCCAACATCTCAAAAAGAGAGCGCAAGTTGGGCGAATTTTTCTTTAGGTTGGCCAATTTTGCCCAAGCCGAACGTTGGATTTGTTGCCAGTCGTCGCCTCATTGGCTTGCACCTTATGTGCAAACAGCATGCAAACGCACCCAACTTACCCATTTGCAGCCCTGCAATATACCATCGCTTACACCCTTCGAACAGCCTGTTGTTTTACATCTTCAGGAAGTAGAGCATGCCGAAGAAATATTCGAGCAGTTGTTGTCCAAATTCAACGCGCACACCATTCTGCTTGTCAACGAAGTGAGTAAGTCGGCCCATGCTCGCCAATTGTGGCATCGTTTGCAGCAGGACAAGCGTGTTGGCGTAACGTTCGACCTATATTATTGTGGTGTGGCGTTCTTCGATAGTGCCCGCCCTAAACAACATTACGTCATTAATTTTTAACCTCATTCAGCTACTAGAGATGAAAATATACACCAAAACAGGCGACGAGGGTTTTACAAGCCTAGTAGGCGGAACGCGTATAGATAAGTCGCATGTTCGCATTGAGGCCTACGGCACAGTGGATGAACTTAATTCATCTTTGGGATATCTGCTAGCCCTTGGTCCTGATGGTGCACATGCACCGCAGATAGAAGCCATTCAGCAGCAGCTTTTCAACATCGGTTGCCATCTTGCCACCAGTTCGCAGGCGTCGTTACAGCCGTCTTGCCACCGTTTGCCCTTACTATCGGCCGAGAGCATCGCCCTTTTAGAGCAAGACATCGACCAAATGCAGAGCCAATTGCCACCGCAAACCCAATTTATACTACCTGGAGGAACTCCCCTTTCAGCCTGGGCGCACGTGTGTCGCACCATTTGTAGACGCGCCGAGCGAAGCGTTGTGACCCTCTCGCATACAGATGCGGTATCGCCCGTTATCTTACAATACCTCAATAGATTATCCGATTATCTCTTTGTTTTAGCTCGTTTTATCTGTTTTAATGCACATTTACTTGAAAAAACTTGGCAAAACACTTGCAAATAACAATAAAAGTGTTATTTTTGCAGCCTAAACCGAGAACATTAACAAGAAAAACGATAAGATATGTATTGGACATTGGAATTGGCATCTAAACTAGAAGATGCACCTTGGCCAGCAACCAAGGAAGAACTCATAGACTATGCTATGCGTTCGGGCGCACCTTTGGAGGTGTTAGAGAACTTGCAAGAGATTGAAGACGAAGGCGATGTCTACGAGAGTATCGAAGATATTTGGCCCGATTATCCCACAAAAGAGGATTTCCTCTTCAACGAAGACGAATATTAAATCAAAAGGGGGAGATGTGTTTGATGTTGTTCAAACCATCTCCCCCTTTAATTTATTCTTCCCTTTCGTCCGCTTATCATCTGTTTGCAGCTAAGCTTTATTCAGCGCAAAAAGGGCATCAGGTAGAGCAAAGTTACAAAAGGTTAGCACTCTAGTGAAGCATACAGCCTTAAAAGTAGGAGCACGAAGTTGATAATGCGTTTTTCTTTCGTGCGTTAAATGCCCATGATGAACAGTGAAAAAACATCATTGTTGCCAATTATTTTAGTAACTTTGCAGCATGCAAACAAAAGACAAAGAGCTGATATTGCTAAGTTTCGACACCGAAGAGTTTGATGTGCCACGCGAACATGGCGTAAACATCAGCTTGGAAGAGGGTATGCGCGTGTCGGTAGAGGGTACAACGCGCATTCTTGATTGCCTGAAACGCAATGGCGTGTGTGCCACTTTTTTCTGCACGGGTAACTTTGCCGAGCAGGCACCGCGCCTTATTCGCCGCATCATGGACGAGGGACACGAGGTGGCTTGCCATGGTGTGGACCATTGGAAGCCCGTTCCCGAAGACGTGTGGCGCTCAAAAAACATTCTCGAACGTGTGGCTGGCGTCCCCATGCATGGCTATCGGCAGCCCCGAATGTTCCCCGTGAGCGACGACGCACTGGCCGAGGCTGGCTATTTGTATAATTCGTCGCTCAATCCCGCCTTCATTCCTGGTCGTTATATGCACCTCACCACGCCCCGCCGATGGTTTATGAAAGGCTCAGTGATGCAAATCCCCGCATCGGTTACGCCCCTTTTGCGGTTCCCTTTGTTTTGGCTGTCGCTGCACAATCTGCCTCAATGGCTTTATCACGCCATGGTTAGGCGCGTGTTGCGACACGATGGTTATTTGGTAACCTATTTTCATCCGTGGGAGTTCTACGACCTTAACGACCATCCCGAATATCGTATGCCCTTCATCATTCGCAACCATAGCGGCATGGATATGGTTAACCGATTAGACCGTTTGGTGAAGATGATGAAACGGCGCGAAGCCGAATTTATTACCTACACCGACTTTGTGAAACGTAAAAAGGGAAAAGAAAGATGACGCGACTGGCTATTGTTTCGCCTTGTTATAACGAAGAGGCAGTGCTTAACTCGTCGGTAGCCCGACTAACCGACTTACTTGACACGCTTGTTAAGAGTGGCGAGGTGTCGGCCAAAAGTATGATAGTGTTTGTAAACGATGGTAGCAGCGATGCCACTTGGCAGCTTATTTGCCAACATCAGCGCCAAAACAATTACGTGCGAGGCATCAATCTAGCCCGAAACGTAGGCCATCAAAATGCCATTATGGCCGGAATGCTCACTGCTAGACATTGGGCTGATGTGGTGATAACCATCGATGCCGACCTGCAAGACGACCTGCAAGCCATACCGCGTATGCTGCAACATCATCGTGAAGGAAGCGATATTGTTTATGGGGTGAAGGTGTCGCGCAAGGCCGACCCTGTTTTTAAGCGCCTTTCGGCTGTGGCGTTCTATAAGCTGCAATCTAAAATGGGCGTTAAAAGCGTGTTTAATCATGCCGACTTTAGATTGATGAGCCGCCGAGCACTCGACATTCTCGCTGGATATGGCGAACGCAACCTCTATCTACGCGGACTAATCCCGATGATAGGACTTGAAAGTAGCACCGTAGACGATGTTATTAGCGAACGCACTGCAGGCACTTCCAAGTACACTTTAAAAAAAATGCTGTCGCTTGCCCTGGATGGCATCACCTCGTTTTCGGTTCGCCCCATATACCTTATATTATATATAGGCTTCTTTTTCATCTTCCTTAGTTTGGTGGCGGGCGTGTATGTTGTGCATGCGCTTGTGGTGCATACAGCCTATCCCGGTTGGGCTTCCATCATGTTAAGCTTGTGGCTCATAGGCGGAGTGATACTCTTATCTATTGGAATTGTAGGTGTTTATGTAGGAAAGATATACACCGAGGTGAAAAATAGACCATTGTTTAACATATGCGAGATAGTGGGTGATGACGATGACGCAGCTGTTTAAGCGTTGGTGGCAGGGCAATCCGACCTTTCGTGCGCATTTTTGGCGCGTGTTTCGCTTTGGCATTGTGGGCGTGTTGTGCACGGCTTTGCACTATGGGGTGTATTGTTTGTGTTTGCTTGTTGTCAATGCCAACGTGTCTTACACCGTAGGTTACGTGGTTGGTTTGTTGTGCAACTATGTGCTAACCACCTATTTCACCTTTCAAAGTAAGGCCACTCGTGGCAATGTTGCGGGTTTTGTAGCGAGTCATGCGGTGAACTATCTCATGGAAATGGGTTTGCTCAACCTCTTTCTTTGGTGGGGACTTAGCAAACTGTTGGCTCCAATCGTGGTAATGGCCGTTGCCGTTCCGATAAACTTTTTGTTGCTGAATGTGGTGTATAAAAAGCGAGGTTAAGGGACGGCCTCACCCCCAACCCCTCTCCAACGGGCGAGGGGAGTAATATGTTTTGCCGATTACGGGTGGGAACTTCCCATCTTTATATTATGAAGTCGCCTTGACTTTTAAAGTATCTATACAAGGATGCAAGAAAAGGAAGACGACCAATGCCATATATGTCACCGACAGCCAAGGAATAACGCTTGCCATGTCCACTCCCGTTTCGGGTTCGCACAACGATGTTGACAACAACTCTGAGGTGCTTTCTGAATTGTTCTCGGGACTTAATTCCTCGGCCTGGCCCGTATCGGGAAGCTTTCTTAACGCAGATGTGGGTTTTGACACTGAACAGTTCAGACGGAGATACCATGAACACGGGGGTTCCCAAACGCTGCCTTCAACAAACACCGAGGAAAGCAAAGGGAGGAAGAACACCTAGACGAATTGTTGTATAAGCAGAGCTATTGCATTGAAAGAACCAATGCGTGGATAGATTCATACAGAAACGTACTGAATAGGTTTGATACGCCACTATCTAGTTGGAAGGCATGCAACTATATAGCATTCATAGTAATTCTTCTCAAGAAGACAAGAAAGGGAGAAAAGTCAAGATGACTTCACTATAATTGACTTATATTCCAAGGATCTTTGGCTGAAATTCTAAATCTATGAATAGCCCTTCTTTAAACGACTCAAATATTCTTATAATTAAGTCTACTAACATGCTATTCTTATAATCATCATTATTTTCCCAACTCCAACTGCGTCCATACCCACTGGCAATTTCCGATTTAGAATAGTGATACTCAAAAACCTTTGACTCATTGTGATTAGTTAAATCAGGGACAATTTCCATAAGAATAGACCTTACCAATTTATTGGGAACTTCCTCAAACTCAATGACAATGTCTTTATAATATGTCTCAAGATCCCCTCTATCCCCTACGCGCCAAGATGCTTCCATATAATCTTTGGCTGTCATATTGATAATACTGGAGATGTAACTAACTATTCTTTGGTTACTTATAATATCAATTTCCTCCTGTTCGATCTCTATTGAGAGATTGTTTAACACATTAACTGTAATATATGATAATACGGTGTTAACACTATAGTCGCTACTTTTTGCCAACTCAATTCTAACACATTTTCCATTTTCCTCAAAATGATTGCCAACAATCCGTTCAATCAGGCTTATGTCGTTTTTGTCTATGTCATGGAGATCCTCTTTTTTAAACTCAACTATGAAATTGGTATGGTCAATAATTGTTGCCTTCCAGATTACTGACAAAAAATTTGAGTGCTTCTTATAGTCGGCATATGAAAGCGCAACTTGCATTTTCTTAAGATCTATTCCATGAGGTGCGACATCAAATCCAAACGCGCTTTGAACTTCGCTCCAATATGCCAATAATTTTCTTTCGGCATCAAGACGTTCTGCGATGTTGCGATATTCTCTTTCTTTGATTGAATAATATTTCCTCAACCAAAGTATCTTTTCGCTTATGTTACTTTTTGTTAAGCATGGTGTAGAAGTGATAATATCTACTATTGCATGACTACAATAACGAAGTCTTTGTAATATGCCTGAAGCGTCCCCATTAACTCCAATATCAAGCAACTCCTTCTTTATATCATCTTTTGTTGCAAGGTCAAAACCAAAATATCTAGATTGGCTTAAAATAATTCTGTCGTGGGATGATAATTGACTAATAAAAGTGTTGACTGCATCTGTCCCTCTTAAATTGTAAATGAATTGTCCTAGAAAATACCCCCTTTTACCATCAGGAGCTGAATCTGTTATAAAATCTCCTTTTGAATTGCAATTGTTCTTAATAATGTATAGAATATCCTCTAGTAAAGTCAGCCATTTGTCTGTTTCAACACTGAATATTTTCCCACAGTCTATAATATCATCTATGCTTTTGGTTTTAATCAATTCTTCAATTGTAACTGGAACGACCTTATCAGCAAACATGTGGAAATAATTGTAGATTTGCCTCAAAGAACCTTTCGCCAAAATCCCTTCTGCCGACCGGTTAATTATTAAATCACGCTCTTCATCATCGAAAATGTCTTTAAAGTCCATTATGAAAATTTCATCATACTTAGATTCATACATGTGCTTACAGAACAAAGAACGATAACAATCTTTTATAATCACTCGAACTTGTTCAACACAATTTTCAAGTATGAATTGGTTGCCATTGGTAATTTCTTTTATTGCTGTATAAATATCATGACCTCCCCAATGATATTCATTTAGAGTAATATCTTTTAGGATTTGTGGTATGATCTGCAAAAGTGCTTCGACAATAGCACCTTTCACCATCTCTTGTACGTAAGAGTCATTACTGTAGAACTTGTTGGAGATATTATTTGTGAAACAGCTTAATCTATAGATGCCATATTCGGATTTCAAGAAATCAGAGATTTCCTTTTTTATTTCACCAACCTCTTCGTTATCAATAGATAGATGTATTTTATGTTCTTGTTGAGAATCTATAAAGTCTTCATATATTTTAAGGAAGTTGATTTTTTCTTTCTTTGTTTCATTCGCTATATTAGCAATATAGGAATTAATTCCATCATGCATTTGCTCTTTTATCAGTTGCAAATATTTAAGCTTTAATTCTTCTGAATAGGAATCAAGCAATGAAGTGAACTCAGTTTTAGGTAAATAATGATTACGCAATCTCTTTTTCTTTTCTTCTTCAGTAAAATAACATTCAAAAGCCCTCCTATCATTGAGAATTTTTTCTAGCTTACATATTTTGTGCTTTTCTACACACTCTTTGGGTATTTTAAATTCTGGACTCAATTCTCCAGCGATTTCCAATAGTATACTAGTAGGTGTAAATGGTTGTAATGAAGGATGTTGCCTGACGACTTCTTTTGATGTTTCAAGATCTATAGCACCAAACATATACTTAATAGCATTATGTTCATTCTCCTTATTACCATAATTCCCGTTAAGGGTGCGATAATATTCTTTTTCACCCCCTGCTGCATAAATTAGTTTTGATATTCCAACCAAGAGTGCATCTGGACCTTTTTGTGTATATTCTCTACAATATTCACGTATCAATTCATATCGAAATATTCCTGATTTAGATAAAATGCTAACCTTAACTTTGTTCTCGATAATTTCATCAGACCTATAGCGATGGCGAATACGCTCTTTGAGTGTATAGACAATGAAATTATTATTGTTATAATAAGTAAGAACCAACTCTCTATATTTCTCTATATTATACTGTCTGACATTAAGTGCCCTTAGTTTACCATTTTGAAATGATGGTTGGAATACAACGAGCTTATTTAGTTTTGGAAGCTCTCCAAACGACTCCTTATCAATATAGAAATTTTGGGTAGATGCTGCAAATCTTTTATTGTGGGACATTCCCAGGTTGTTAGAAACTACATAACCAAATCCTTTTTCTGTACTATAGAATTTGATGATGCCTATAAACAATTGTTTTCCGAAAGGAAACCTAATGTTTGATGTCTTTTTGTTGTTTTCGAAGTCCATTAGTTGAAGTTGTCTTGACTTTTAATATTTCTATAAACTAAGAGGAGTTTGTTGTCTTTGCGCTACTAAACCAAGATAAACACTCCTCTCATGTACGAAGTACTTGACAAAGATACGATAAAATCTGAAATTCTGCCGCTTTTGTCTGTGACAAAATGTGGGTGTGTCCTTAAAAGGCGATCAAGCGGAAGTCATTTAATGTATTCTCTACAAGTTGAAAACAGGCTGTCAATGGCATATACTTCCTGTCTCATCTTTCTTCACGGGGAGGGTGTTGCATGATAAAACGGTGCATGGGCATTTCCGCAAATGGTCGAGAAATGGTGACTGGGAGAAGATGTGGGGCATCGTTTTGCACCATTATAGGTCTTTCTTGGACATGTCCGGCGTGGAGTTGGGCGGCAGTCCCACCCCCGCCCTTCGTGTTGGGGAGTGCTGTGGCTATCAAGTACGCAAGAAAAGGAAGACGACCAATGCCATATATGTCACCGGCAGCCAAGCAATACCGCTTGCCATGTCCACTCCCGTTTCGGGTTCGCAAAACGATGTTGGCAACATCTCTGAGGTGCTTTCTGAATTGTTCTTGGGACTTAATTCCTCGGCCTTGCCCGTATCGGGACTCTTTCTTAACGCAGATGCGGATTTTGACACTGAACAGTTCAGACGGGGATACCATAAACGCGAGGTTTTCCCAAGCGTTGCATTCAACAAACGCCGAGGAAAGCAGAGGGAGGAAGCATTCCTAGACGAATTGCTGTATAAGCGGAGGTTTTGCATTGAAAGAACCAATGCGTGGATAGATTCATACAGAAACGTACTTAATAGGTTTGATACGACGCTATCTAGTTGGAAGGCATGGAACTATATAGCATTTATACTAATTCTTCACAAGAAGATAAGGATGGGAGAAAAGTCAAGATGACTTCACTATAAAGTGCCCTTGCCAGTTTAGTATGCAATGTTAGAGTCAAGTATGTTTATTATTCAGATTTTTTGAATAACGAGTGGAGAAGAGCTACCAATTCTTCTAACATATCCTAACCAATTTTTTGTGTTGCTGTACTACCTGACATATCAAAGTCATCCATGAAATCTTTAACTTCATTTACCGCGACACCTTTCCATTCTCTTTTGAACTCTTCCACAAGAAAAGGTTCCATATCATAAGAAGACAGATTGATGCCTACGTCATGGCTGACAACCAAGTCATTTAGGTCTTTTCTATCTGGAGCAACCACTATTATATCCTCTGTGGGGAAATCCTTAAAATCGAACTCTTTGCCATTTATTCGCCATTCCCTTAGATATTCAAAATCAGATGTGTCGCCATTCAAGCGTAAAGCTCGCCACTCAAGTTCTTCGGGTATTAATTCCTTTTCATCATCATAATAATAGATGACGTTTCTTGCACCAAAGTCGCGTACCAGTATATCTCGAGAAAATCCGATACCAAAAGATAAGAACATCGTTTTCTCCGTCCTATTTACATTGGTTTCAAAGAATCTAACAATAGATGTCAAGGGAGATGCAGAAATACAAATGTACCCTCTCTCACTTTTAAGCTTCATCTCATTTAAGATGTTAGTCATTGTTTCTAGGAAATCAGGTGTCTCCCCTTTAATAATATGAAAGAGGTAAGGACTATAATCTCTTCTTGCTTTCCTAAATTTGTCGTTGTAAATATACATTGATGTATATTTTATGCGTTACTTAGTATTTTGTCTAACGATTCGTATAAATTACTGAATAGATAATGTAGCTCAGGCTTCGAAAACGTTCTTCCATGATAACGTGTTCTAATGAAATGATAGAATGATGGCTTAAACTGCATATTTGGTTTCTCCAAATACCTAGACTGATATTCATCTAGAAGTTCATTGAATTTGATGTTTCCATTGTGAAAATCGTTCATCAACTTGATAAAGCAGTCCATATTAATAATAATAGGTAGTTTTAGTTTACCAGCAAGTGAACTATATCTTTTTTTTGCGATTTCTATAAACCTAAACATTACCAGTTCATTAACACCATAGGCATCATAGACACTGTTGGTTGTTACAATTATAGGATAGATTTTGTCACCAATAGTATATGGCTTATCAAATTTTGAAAGGCTATTATCGTTAATGTACTTATCAATAGTAAAGAGTAATTGAGCCCCACCTTTGCGATTGGAAGTGCTATCCTTACATATTTTATCCAAAAGTTCTTTCTTTACTTTTTCTAGGTCTGTTGAGTATCTTATGTCATTATTAATTAGCAAATCTTTGCACTCAAAGAAAAAAATGTTGTTACCGTCTCTTAGGTAGTAGTCTGGAGGTGCTACAACACCAGGGAAGTCTGTCCCTCGTTTTTTGATTAGGGTAGTGGAAGTGAAAGACTTGTCCATAATCGTATAGAAAAGATGTTCTTCTGAAAATGTACCTCCTAACATAGATTTAAGAACAGTAAAGTCTTTTATGCTATCGGCAATAGAATCAGTTCCTTTGCGTTTTTCTATGGCGTTCCATGCATCAAAGACAAGTCCTTCATAGAATTTATCTATTAAAAAAGTTGGATTCAAAAGGAGAAATGAATCATCGTCAATCTTAACGAAGAAATGATTTCTTAAATATTTTATACCTTTATTCTTGTCCTTGCATAGTTGCTCTTGGGTGTTTATATCTATACAATAATTATCTAGAAACCAGTGGGTGGCCTCAGGAAGCAAATTTTTTCTAAGAATGTAATTTGTTGTGGCCTCTTTAAATAGCATAAATACGTCAAGAAGGTACTCTTGAAAATTATTTTTCCCTTTATCACAAATTAGCCATTTAGAAATCGTATTATATGGAGTTCTGTTTTCACAAAAAACGAAGAATTCGTTTGCTTTATACAATTGAGCATGAAAATCCGCAGGAAATCTGAACTCTGTGACAGGTACATCTACTTTTAAGTTAAGATCTAATGCATTTAAATTTTCAATGTTGTTTTGTTGAACTCCAAGCCATAAGCTAGAACAATAAAGATATAACTTATATACTAACACCTTTTGTTCTGGAGTTAATTCAGTAGTTTTGTTTTGTTTGTCTGAGTATTGTAGGATATACATCTCAAAATAAATCGTACTAGTATTATCAATTAAATACGGATTATCTGGTCCAACAATAAATGAATCTAACCGTGACAATACCTTTTCTTCATTAGGAAAAGATAACCTAAGTTCAAATAATTCATTTTTTTGTCCTTCTAAGTCTGACAAGCAGTAGTAGAAATTTTTGTGCTTTGCAACAATGAAATTCAAAGCAGCAAGATATGGAATATCTTGTGCTATGCTTGCTATATTTACAGACGAGAAATCATCAAATAAAGTCTCGTATGCAAGGCATGTCATTATAAGCTCTTCTGTATTTGCCATGAATGATATTTCTGTATTGTTGTTTTTTATTTTGAAAAGTGTTTAGCACTGACTGTACATATTATTGAAGTCGTCTTGACTTTTAATATTTCTATAAATTAAGAGGAGTTTGTTGTCTTTGGGCTACTAAAACAAGATAAACACTCCTCTCATGTGCGAAGTACTGGACAAAGATACGATAAAATCTGAAATTCTGCCGCTTTTGTCTGTGACAAAATGTGGGTGTGTCCTTAAAAGGCGATCAAGCGGAAGTCATTTAATGTATTCTCTACAAGTTGAAAACAGGCTGTCAATGGCATATACTTCCTGTCTCATCTTTCTTCACGGGGAGGGTGTTGCATGATAAAACGGTGCATGGGCATTTCCGCAAATGGTCGAGAAATGGTGAATGGGAGAAGGTGTGAGGCATCGTTTTGCACCGTTATAGGTTTTTCTTGGACATGTCCAGAGTGGAATTGGACGGCAGCCACACCACAGCCCTTCGTGGTGGGGAGTGCTGTGGCTATCAAGGACGCAAGAAAAGGAAGACGACCAATGCCATATATGTCACCGACAGCCAGGGAATACCGCTTGCCATGTCCAATCCCGTTTCAGGTTCGCACAACGATGCTTACAACATCTCTGAGGTGCTTTCTGAATTGTTCTCGGGACTTAATCCCTTGGCCTTGACTGTATCGGGACTCTTCCTTAACGCAGATGATGGTTTTGACACTGAACGGTTCAGACGGGGATGCCATAAACGCGAGGTTTTTAAGGGGCTGTTAAAACGGTAAGCATATTTTACAAAATGCACTTTTTGGCCGAACAATTCTAGAGAAAAACACCTTGAAAAACCCCTATAAAATGCGCTTAAGTGATAAAAACAGCAGCCAACATTGCAAGCTTTTTCCGCAGCTTTTTGCCATTTACTATGCTTTTGCCTTTCTCTTTGAAGAAAAGTTGTCCGAATTTTGGGCTCGAAACAACATGAAAATACAGTTTAAACGTTTGTGATGGCATCGCATTTAGCACCAAAACGCATTGCATTTAGCACCAAAACGCATTGCATTTAGCATCAAAACGCAAGGCTTTTAGCACCAAAACGCAATGCTTTTAGTATCCAAACGCACTGCATTCGGCTTAAATAGCCCTCAAGGAATAGACAAAGAATTTATAAACACTTGATAACAAGCGATTTATAGGTTAGAACGTAAATACCTCTTCAAGGCTGTTAGTCGCGCGTATAATTATGCCGAAATCCTTGATTAAAGGCCAAAAGGAGGTATATTTTTACGTTTTTGTAGATAAATGTCAGTAAACCAGCGTGTTACAAACTTCAAAAATACGCGCGAATTTTTGCCCAACGGCCAGAGAATTTGTGCCGAGGGCACTCATAATGTTAAAATGCGGTGCGAATATTTTACATTATTATGATTGTTGTTCTGCCCCCTTGCATGTTTTAAACCCCAAAGCCCATGGTTATATTATGGCTTATACGCATTTTGTTAGAAGGTTCTGCCTGTTGTTTGGCTTATCATTCCTCTTGCCCTTTGGTGAGCTTTTGTGGGCGAGGTAGATAACTCTTCGTCATCATTTCCCAGCAAAGTTTCAGCCAAACGATAAGGCAGGGCAAGGCTTTGAGTGAGTAAGCTTGGATGTATTCGCGCTTGATGGTGCGCGGATAAAGGTCGGACGAGCCCATGCTCGACAGCAAGAAAACGAAGACTAGTAGCCAAATATCGGCCTTGCCACGCTGCCAAGGAGCAGCAAAATACCACACGCACACGCCACTAAGGGCAATGATGTACGAACTAGACTCGCTACCCGTGCTGAAAAGCACCGTGAAGAGCAGCACCGAGGCCAGTATGGTTGTGCGGAAACCCTCGTTGCGCCATTCTTTAAAACGAAGGTAGGGCAGGGCGAAAAGCACAAGGGCGGGGGCTAAAATTAGTAGGTCGCTGTATTGGGGGTTGCCCAACACGCGCCTAACCATGCCCAATGCCGAGATGTTTTGCGCCACCGAGGCCAGGTTTTCGCCGTTTTTCTCTATCAGGCACACATACCAAGCATGGTATTGCCCCACCACATAGGCGGGACTGCTAATAATCATTGGTGCCACGAATAACACAACAGCCCAGAACAACAACGACAGCACGAACTTGCCCTTATGCCGGGAGAAGAAGAAAAAGGCCAAACCAACGATGCCATAGAGTTTAACAAAGGTGCCAAGTACGATGAGGCAGGCCGCCCAAAAGTCGCGCTCTTTCTCTATCAAGGCGTAACTGGCAATGATAATGGCAGCAATGGCGATGTTGAATTGCTGCATAAAAAGCGATGTGAGCAGAGTTTCGCTACAAAACCAAAGCACAAACATCTGTTGCCAACTGCTAAACGTGCTGCGCGTAACCGCAAAATAGAGGGTTAGCGAGAGGGCGATGCACCAGAATACCAAGCCCAAGGGGATGGGCATGAGTGCGAAGGGAGCAATCACAAGCGAGAAAAACGGACCGTAATGGTTTACGTCGAAGTATTCGGCTGGATAGCTTTCGTAAAGAGATGTGCCTTGCACGGTGTGCCAAAACACACCTCGGAAGATGCGGTAATTGTTGTCGGTGCGATTATATTTTAGAAGAGCAGCAAGCACAGAGAGGGCTAACCACAGCCAAAGAATGGTGCGGCGATCGCGAAAAAGTGGTTTGGTAAATAACGATTTAGCTTTTGTTGCAATGGTTGTGTACATGTTGTGCGAGTTTTTGAGATAGTAAGTTTTTTAGTTTTTAGTTGATGCGTTTACGAGTTGGCGAGTTTTTAGTTGATGTTTTTGAGGTTTATGAGTTGGTGTGCCTTATCCATTCATAAACACACCCGTTCAAACCACCATTCTCCACACTGTGGCGATGAGCATTGTTACCACCACACCCAGCACAAGGGGCAGCAAAGTGGCCACAGTGGTCCATTTAAGGCTCTTTGTTTCTTTATAGATGGTGTAAATAGTGGTAGAACAAGGATGGTGTAAGAGGCAGAACACCATGAGGCAAACGGCCGTTAGCACGTTCCATCCGCCCAACAGCAGTATTTGTTTGGTTTGTTGTTCGGTGCCTTCCATCAGCACGCCAGCTGCGCCCATGTCGCTTTGTCCCAACACAAGCATCGTCAGCATCATTACCGTTGGTATAACAATCTCGTTGGCGGGAATGGCCAACACGTAGGCAAGAAGTATCACGCCGTTCAGCCCCATCAGCCATCCGGGCTTGTCGAGTAGCGATATAAGGTGCTGGGCAATGGTGGCATCGGCCACGTGGATGTTGCAGCAAAGCCATATCAATGCGCCTGCCGGGGCGGCAAACACAAGGGCACGCCACAGCACAATCAGTGTGCGGTCGATGATAGAGGTGTAAAGCGTTTGCCAAAACTGGGGCGGACGATAGGGTGGAAGTTCGAGATGGAAGGTGGAAACCTCGCCGCGAAGGATGGTTCGCGACAGCAGCCACGAACTGCCGAACATGAAACCAACGCCCATAAGCACCACCGTCATCACCGCTACCAGCGAAACCATGCTGCTATATTGTGCAGGAACGGCTGCGCCGATAAACAGTGTGGCCAACAATATCTGTGTGGGCCAGCGGCCATTGCATAGCGAAAAGTTGTTGGTGATGATGGCAATGAGCCGTTCGCGTTGGCTGTCGATGATGCGTGTAGACACTACGCCTGCCGCATTGCAGCCAAAACCCATGCTCATGGTTAGGGCCTGCTTGCCGTGCGCCCCCGAACGGCGAAACAATTCGTCGAGGTTGAAGGCCACGCGAGGCAGATAGCCGAAATCTTCGAGCAAGGTGAAGAGGGGGAAGAAGATGGCCATAGGCGGCAACATCACCGATACCACCCATGCCGTGGCCAGGTAAACGCCATCTGCAAGCAAACCCGTGAGCCACCAAGGGGCGTGCATGGACACGAAAGCATCGTGTAGGGCAGGGTGAATGATGCCCACCAACAATTGGTTGAGCCAGTCGGAGGGATAGTTAGAGCCGATGATGGTGAGCCAAAACACGCCACACAGCAAGGCCAACATGATGGGGAACCCCCAGATGCGGTGGGTAAGTATGCGGTCGAGTTTAACGTCTAACGGCAGCCGTCCGCGTTGGTTGCCCTGCGTAACCACCTCGCTGCAGATCTGTCCTGCCTGTGTGTAGATGTCTTCCACCCACAGGTCGTGGAAGTTACTGCCTATTTCGAGCAGCAATTTTTCGGCAAGTGCGTTTAGTTCGGTGTTTCCGAAACGCTCTTTCACGCTTGTGTCGCCCTCGATTAGCCTGAAAGCAATCCACTCTGCGTTGGAAATGTCGGGGTGTGTCTCGGCTATTTTGCGCGCCAACTCCTTGACATGCTGCGCGGCATGTGGCGGAAGGTTGGTAGCCCGGTGAGGTTTGCACTGGTATTCGCCCACTGCCACTTGTCGCATGCTTTCCAATAGGCGGTCGATGCCTTGTCCCGAGCGAGCCGAAGCACCCACCACGGGAATGCCCAGACGTCGCGAAAGCGCATTCAGATTGATGTCTATCTTGTTGCGTTTAGCCTCGTCGAGCAGGTTAACACACAGCACCGCCTTATCCGTAATCTGCAAAACCTGCAGAATAAGGTTCATGTTGCGTTCCAGTCGTGTGGCATCGGCCACCATAACCGTAACGTCGGGTTGACCAAAGAGAATAAAGTCGCGTGCAATTTCCTCGTCTTCCGAAGTAGACGAGAGCGAGTAAGTGCCAGGCAGGTCTACAATTCTGTAGGTATCTTTTTGATAAGCGAAGTAGCCTTCAGCCTTACCCACCGTTTTTCCAGGCCAGTTTCCGGTGTGCTGTTTCAGTCCTGTGAGGGCGTTAAACACTGTGCTTTTGCCCGTGTTAGGGTTACCAGCCAGTGCCACAACGAAGCGTTCGCCACCCGCTTGCGCCCCACGTCGTTGTAAAGTGTGCATGGCCGCTTTAGGGCAAGCGTCGCAGGGAGATGTATTTTGTTTGTTGGGCATAGTTGTCATTGTTGTTAGGTGTACGGCCGTTTGTAGCAAATAGTTGCTTTTTGTGCCGTGGCCATCTGCAAAGTTACCATTTTTATGGCAATTAGCATGCTGCTTCGAGTGTCTGTTTTGTGTCAATACCTAGCAAAGGGGATGGCAGAAGCAGTTGAAGGAGTGGGTAATTGTGGCGCTTGGTGCAAGATGAATGGGCTAATAATGCGGCTCAATTGGTTGGAATGCCCTATTTTTGAAGATGTATATAAAAATAGTTGTTGCATTTTTTTTTACGTGATGTGATTTTTATATATTTGCAAGCACATCATTAAACAGAATAGATGCAATGATGTTACTAAACAAATGTGAAACTTAAAGTAAGAAAGATGGATGCAAGAGGTAAAACAATCTATGCTTGTTTGACGGTGTTGATATTTGTGGCTTGGTTTGTAGCCTCAACCCTTGTGATGAATTTTAGCAAGCAAGTGCCAGGTTCGTCTGCTATGGTGTTCTGTGTGGTGGTTTATCTAATAGAGAGAATTTTTTCGAAAAACAAAGAACAGAAAGTGATGTTACACAGCTTTTTGTTTGTCTTTACGCTGTTGCTCGTAAAGCAAGCAATGCAAATGGACCTTAAGCCCTTACTTCCAACGTATGGATGGATGGTTGTGGGAATGGTTATTGTTTGTGGCATTAGCTTTATTGCGCGTAAAACAAAGCTCATAAATACAGAGGAAACACCTAATAAGGGCGACGAAAACGCAGACTAATAGCCCACTTAGGCGCAAGAAACGCTTTTTTGTAGATTTTCAACAACGTGAAATAAAATAAGAAACGATGAGTAAAAAACTGAAAAAGGTGTATCTAACACTTGCTATTGCTTTATTAATTGGCATGGGCTTATACACCTATCTCAACCATATACCCAAGGCCGAAGCCTTTGGTTACGAGAGTATGGTGTTTTGTATTTTGGGTTATCTAGCGTATAGACCCTTTAGCAAGCAAGACGAATTTCGGGTAATTGTGTTTACCTTTCTTACGATGGCCCTACTTAGAGGTACAGCGTTATTACCCCAATTTAGTTTTAACAACATGATAATGGCTTGGGGATGGTGTGTGCTTGGGTTAATCGTGGTGTGTCTAATTAGCTTTGTTGCACGCAAAACAAATCTCATAAAGGAGTAGGGATTGGCACAATCGCCACACCAACAACTAGTTTGGCGCATACGTTAAGAACTGGTTTGTAGCCCTTGGCATACAAGCCATTGGGAGAGATGCTGCCTATTGCCGTTAAGTGGCAGGTGTTTCACCCTCTTTTTGCACCAGCACAAACTTAGCTTGTTCGTGTCTTAAAGCGATGGCAGACCCGCGAACAACATAAGCAATGGGGTTGCCCATCGGGCTAGCCATATCAATGCTCACCACACTACCCTTAACAAATCCCAAGTCGAGCAGGCGTCGGCGAAGCGCTCCACGACAAGCAGGCGACAAAGCCACGATGCGTGCTTGCTCTCCAGCCTGCAGATGAATGAGTCGTTGGGCGTTGGCTTCAGGTAGATTTTCGGCTTCGGCTTTGCTAACAGGCTGCATGTTGATGGCTTCGAGCGCAGTGAGGGGAAGCGAGAAGCGTTCGCCCTCGTAGTTGAACATGATGGCGAGGTTGTCTATATGCGTGATATAGATGAGCGAATTTTTGGATAATCCCTTTTCGGTGATGAGCCTAAAGAGTTGTTTATCATCGTCTTCCACATGCGTTATGCGCCACCACGAGTAAGCTTCCACAGGTAGGCCACACTCGTAGTTATCAATAATGGCCAGCGAGGGTGTGGGGATGGGGTCGCCATGAGGGTCGAAGAGAGGGTTGCCCAGCAACGAAGCGATGCGCTCTTGTTCATCGGGAGTGATGCGATGTTCCATGCGGTGTGCTCGTTCGTGCCATTCGGAAGGGTCGTAACCCGAGTGTTCGGCCAGGTATTGTTCGTAGATGCGGTGTGCGCGGATAAGGCGAAGGGCGTGCAAGCGTCCCTTTTCGGTGAGTGTGAGCATGTCGTTGGCGGCTAGTTCGCCAGCCAAAATCAGAGCACCTACAATGTTGTTCATACCCTCACGGTTGGTGTTGAGGTCTGTTGCAGCCTCGTCAATCTGTTGTCGGGCAATAGACTCGTTGCGTTCGTATAAGTATTTAAGGAAGTCTTCTTGCTGTTCTTTGCTTCCCATACGGTTGTTGTGGCCAAGCAAACCCTTTGTTGCTTGCCACCATAGGCTTATGTTGTTTGTGGTTGTTGCCATGATTGAGTCTCCTTTTATCTTTATCGTAGGCGAGTTGGTAAGTAAATTTTCACGTATAAAACAAGTCTTTGACTTAATGTTTATACTCCTAAACGCCTTTAGAACCTCCTCCCTACAATGGGTCTACATCGTAGAACACGTGCAGGGTGGCGTATTTTTTATCTTTCATCATTTCTTTATGGGCGTAGTGCAAGCATTGTCTAACTTGTTCGCCACTAAGTGAAGGTTCGAGTTTTAATACCAATTTGCGAATGTGTAGCGACTTAATACGGGCCACAGCAGGCTTGTCGGGCCCTAGAAGTCGGTCGGAAAAAAACTGTCGTAATCGGCTACCCAGTTCAATTCCAGCTGTTTCGGCCACCTGTTCTTTGCTATGTTTGAGATAGATATACACCAAGCGATAAAACGGTGGGTATTTAAACAGGCGTCGTTCTTCGAGCAAGTCGGTATAAAACGCTTGGTAATCGTTGCGCACCACTTGTCCAATGACGGGTAGCTCGGGTGAGGTTGTTTGTAGCAAAACCAGTCCGCGCTTACCCTTTCTGCCAGCCCTTCCGCTCACTTGAGCCATCATGGTGAATGCCTGTTCGTAGGCTCTGAAGTCGGGATAGTTAAGCATCGCATCCGCATTAAGAATGCCCACCACGCTCACTTTGTCGAAATCCAGTCCCTTAGTAACCATCTGTGTGCCGATAAGCACATTGGTTTTACCCAGCGAAAAGTCTTGAATGATGCGTTCGTAAGCGTTTTTAGTGCGTGTGGTGTCTAGGTCCATGCGTGCAATTTTGGCATCGGGGAACAACTGTTCGAACAAGTCTTCAACCTTTTCGGTGCCATAACCGCGCCCCCTTAAGTTGGTTTCGTTGCAGTTGGGGCATTGCGAAGGCACGGCATAAGTAAAGCCGCAGTAGTGGCAAGAGAGCTGATTCATGTTCTTATGCAGCGTTAGCGACACATCGCAATTATCGCATTTAGGCACCCATCCGCAGGTGTGGCATTCAACCATAGGAGCAAAACCGCGTCTATTTTGGAACAAGATAACCTGTTCGCCGTGTTCGAGCGCCGTGCGTACGGCAGAGAGAAGGGCAGGCGAAAAAGGTCCATTCATCATTTTTCGGCGGCGAAGGTCTTTCACATCCACCACTTTAATTTCGGGTAGGGCAATATCATTGTAGCGCGTTTGTAGCTGCACCAGTCCGTACTTTCCCGTTTGGGCATTGAAAAACGATTCGGTTGAGGGCGTTGCCGTACCCAAAAGCGTTTGCGCGCCGTAATAGCTTGCCAGCATGATTGCGGCCGAACGCGCGTGGTAACGAGGTGCAGGGTCTTGTTGTTTGAAACTACCCTCGTGTTCTTCGTCGATGATAACCAATCCCAAACGTTGAAAAGGTAAGAACACCGCGCTTCTTGCGCCCAGTATCACCTCGTAAGGCGATGTCGAAAGTTGTTTTTTCCAAATCTCAACCCTTTCGGCATCGCTGTATCGCGAATGGTAGATACCCAGTTTATTACCAAACACCCGTTTGAGTCTCGACGTCATTTGCACGGTTAAAGCAATCTCGGGAAGAAGGTAAAGCACTTGTTTTTTTTCTTTCAGCGCCTTATTAATAAGGTGTATATACACTTCGGTTTTACCGCTAGATGTAACGCCATGCAAAAGCACCACGCGTTTTTTAAGAAACTGGAACACAATGTTGTTGTAAGCTTCTTGTTGTGCTTGGCTTAGCGTTTTGGGTTTTTCGGATGGTTCGGCATCGCTATTGTTGAGGCGTCCCACCTCTTTATGATATTCTCTAAGCAGTCCACGGTTGATCAAAGCCTTGATGATGGCGCTGCTAGCACCACTAACGTTCATTAGTTCCACGCGCGTAATCTCGGCCACGGGCAGCTGCGTTAGATTGTTTTCGATAGTGTCCCAATGGCTCAAGTGCAAGAAGTGGGTGAAGGCTTTAAGCTGTTGAGTGGCGTTTTTCAGCATATCGAGAGCGATGGCCAGCGCCTTATCGTTTTGAAAATTGTCTGACAAGGCCACATAGACCTCGGTTTTTGGTTGCCATCCCTCATCATCTTTCAGTCCTGCAGGCAATGCTGCAGTGTACACATCCCCAATAGGAGCCATATAATATTGAGCAATCCACTTCCAGAGGTCGAGCTGTTGAGGCAGCAACATGGGCATAGCGTCAACCACTTGCAGCACCTGTTTGGTTTCGAAAGCAGGTTTATCGTCGTGCATTCTCACCACCATCGCCGTGCAAGTTTTTGATGCGCCGAAGGGAACAAGCACGCGAATTCCCAGCTTTACGCCGCTACTCATATCGCTGGATATGGCATAAGTGAAGAAACCGTCGAGGGGTCGGGGTAATATAACATCTACATATCGCATGGGCAAAGCCGTGAATGGGGTTTGAGTTGTTGTCTGTGCACGTTATGATGGTGTGATTTTGCGAGCCAATTGATAGGTTCGGACTAACCAAACGCAAAGTTACAACTATTTATTTTAACCAGCTAAGGGGAGGACTAAGTTTTTCGGGTGTCGACTTTAGGTTGAGAATAAAGTAGGTTTCTGCTGTTCGCGCCAATTTATCAGTGTAAATCTGTCATTGGCACAGGCGTAAAAAGCACTTTTAGCGTAATGAATTTTCAGTATGATATGTTAGTGCTTTTTTAGAAGTGTTTAAAAACTACTTGGTAAAAAAGTGTAAATCTGTCATCAAAAATCGCCCATTTCATCGGTAAAACGATGCTTTTGTAAGACCAATGGCGCAATTGATATTAAAGTTATAATGTACGAAAAAGCTATTAAAATGTATGTTTTTACTAGTAAGAGATTTTGAAAAAACGCCTAACTTTGCCATTGAAATAATCAAACAGCCATAAACGGCTTAGACAAACCTTAAACGTGGTGCCGAAAAGCTTTATACAATAACAAGCGTGAGGCAAACAACACAAAAGGTAAGTCAAAAGGAATAGCGAAACATAACCCTTATATAAAAGGACGAAAAAGCGGGAAAGGTTGCAAGTGAGTGGCCATCCCACGTCAACAAGGCAACACATAAGAGGAACAAAACCTCAAAAGTGAAACCTGAAATAACGTAAACACAATAACTGCAAGAATACAACATCAGAAAGTCAACATTGTGATAGATAATAGAGTGACAACATATTTTTCATGAATACGTTGTGAAACGGTAGGTTGATAAACTGGATTTGACTTTAAAGACGCAATGAGGTAAACGTTGTGAGACGTGAGTCCTCAGATAGGGAAAGTAGGTCGAACGACCGAAGATCGCATCATTGGTGGATTTGAATAGTATGTTTAGTTTTGTTTTTTCTGCCAGCGGTCTTCCTTTCCCTGTTGTTTAAGAGTTGGAGGATGGATGTTTTGAAGCCTGTTTGTGTAAGTTATGGTTAGCATTATGCATTCGTTCAGACACTCATTAGTGTAAAAACAGAAACGGTAGTTGTTAAACAGCGGGAGTTACTTCTCGTCTATCCGCGAACTTTTTAACTATATCCAGCACTGTTGTCGATAAAACGCAATGTAATGACTGCCTAAAAGGTAACAAACCGCGATGTTGAAGGCTAGAAAGACGCGCAAAGCAGTAGTCAAAGCCTAGAAATGCAGTGATACATCAAGATATAACGGCAGCGACAAAGGGTCGTTAGCCGTTGAGAAGAACAAGTTCAGGTGCGGGATTAGGAGGCCAAGGCATGTAGAATACAACATTTTCTTTCGAATTATCTAGAACTCACTAACCCCCGAATACGAACATCACCTTATCTAATAGGCTTACCTCCGCAGCCTTGTTCTTTCTCAATGAGGCAACCAGAGATAAGAATGGCAGCCAAGAGCAATGACGATAAGTCAGCTCATCGCATAAACAAACAATAGACAATGAAGTGAACCCATAAATAAAATGTTTTTTTTCATAACCTACTATGAGGCAAGGCGTGAGCCTATCCCCCTAGTTCTAAGCCAACAATTGGTATTTAGGGTAACCTAAAATGTAATGTAGGAAGTTGTGGCTAAAAGACTTTAGATTGGAATTACATCCTTTTTTTGGTGTCAAAACCCCAAATGTACATCAAGACGCCACGTAAAAACAGTAAGAAAAATCAGTGGCGAAAGCGTTTTAAAACCAGTCTTAAGCAAAAGGACATTAGCTTAGTCTAAGGTATAAAGTTAAATTGTTGGTTGGAGTCGGGCATCCGTTGATGGATGTTCGGCTCCATTCTTATTTAGCTCTACCCATAATCAGCCTCGCCATTATCCTTGCATCATGAAGTCCAAAGCAATAAAACCTAGCCTTTGAAGCATCGCGTTGAGCCTTTCTCGCGCTTGCGTACATTTGTTAATCATTCTTTTGCATCGCTATTTTTTGTGGCAGCCACACAATATATCCGTTATACACACGTTATAGGATACGTGTTGAAACGTTTAACCATCATTACGCTGTGGCTGGTTCTGGGCTTTTGTGAGGCCAGTGCCCAGTACGATGCGACCTTTTCGCATTACTTCGACCTCGAACCCACGTTCAATCCTGCAGCAGTGGGTAAGCAGTCGAAGCTCAATGTGGCAGGTGCTTACGCCATGAATATGGCCGGATTTGAAAACCATCCGCGAACAATGGTGCTCGTGGCAGATATGCCTTTCGCCTTTGCGGGTAGGCAACACGGCGCTGGTTTGCAGCTGATGAACGATCAGTTGGGTGTTTTCAAGCACCAACGCATCGCGCTGCAATATGCCTATAAGCTTAAGTTGGGGCGTTCGATATTGGGCGTGGGTTTGCAAGGAGCACTAATTTTGGAGACCATAGACGGCACAAAGCTCGACCCAGCCGATGCCAACGACCGCGCTTTACCCACAACGCAAGAAACGGGAAACGGCATCGACCTCGGTGCAGGACTATATTTCATGGCTCCATCGTGGTATGTAGGGCTGTCGGCACAACATCTAAACGCGCCAACTGTAGAACTGGGCGAACGTCACGAGCTGCCAATCGCCCCCACATATTATCTAACTGGCGGATGCAATATATCGTTGCATAATCCGTTTGTAAAGGTAAAACCCTCGGCGTTGGTGCGAACAGATGGCTCTAATTATCGGGCCGACATCACAGCACGCGTGGAATACACCAACGAGAAACGTTTGTTGTATGCCGCATTGAGCTATTCGCCCACTATTTCGATAACGGGCATGATTGGTGGACGCTTCCATGGGGTGGTGTTGGGCTATAGTTACGAGATGTACACCACAGCCATAAAGCCCGGAAATGGCAGTCACGAACTCTTCGTTGGCTTTCAACAAGAACTCAATTTTGTAAAAAAAGGAAAGAATAAACATAAAAGCGTAAGACTATTATAGGCACATCCCGCAATGCAAAGCTATTGCACAAAGGGCGGTTTGCCAGCGAAAGGCATACTAGATGAACGTGCTACGTGTTGATTGGATAAAACAGATGATGAAGAAAAAAAGGCAATTCGTGTTGGCGCTGTGCGCCTTAAGCCTGTCGCTGGCAGTTTCAGGATGCTTCGGCGGTAAGGGAATATCTGCTACGGGACGCGGTGGAGAAGTGGTTGGTGTGGGCTCGAGCAGGAGCTTCGCCGAGCCAACACCCTACGGAATGACCCGAGTGGGACGTGGATACCTCAAAATGGGCATCGAAAATGGTGACAGTTTGTGGGGCAAAAGCACTCCCGTTAAAGATGTTTCGGTGGATGGTTTCTGGATGGACGAAACCGAAGTAACCAACTCGAAGTATAAACAATTCGTGAATTGGGTGCGTGATAGCATCCTTAGAACACGTTTGGCCGACCCCGCTTACGGAGGAGACGAAACCTATATGATTACCGAAGATAAGGACGGAAATGCCATTCGACCACAAGTGAACTGGAAAAAGCCCTTACCACGTAAACCCAACGAAGACGAACAACGTGCCATCGAAAGCTTGTATGTCACTAATCCCGTTACCGGAGAGAAACTGCTCGACTATCGTCAGCTTAACTATCGCTACGAGATTTACGACTATACCACCGCGGCCTTGCGTAAAAACCGCATCTTGCCACAAGAAAGAAACCTCAATACCGACCGCACTGTCGACCCCGATGAAGAGGTGATGATATCTAAAGACACGGCTTATGTCGATGATAGTGGCAACATCGTGAGCGAAACAATTAACCGTCCGCTCTCTGGTCCGTGGGACTTTCTTAACACTTATATCGTGAATGTGTACCCCGACACAACTTGTTGGGTGAACGATTTCACCAATTCGGATAACGAAGTTTATCTTCGTAACTACTTTAGTAACCCCGCTTACAACGATTATCCCGTTGTGGGGGTTACCTGGGAACAGGCAAATGCCTTCTGTGCATGGCGCACCGACTATCTGCTTAAGGGGCTCGGACCCGTGGCTCGCTTTGTGCAACGCTACCGATTACCCACCGAAGCCGAGTGGGAATACGCTGCGCGTGGCAAGGCCGGAACAGAATTTCCCTGGGAAAATACTAACGTAAAGAATGGCCAAGGATGCTTCTATGCCAATTTTAAACCCGACCGAGGAGACTATACTCAAGATGGAAACCTCATAACAAGCAGGGTGGGGGCTTATCAAAGCAATAGCAACGGACTGTATGATATGGCTGGTAACGTGGCCGAATGGACAAGTACTATCTATACCGAGGCCGGTGTGGGGGCTATGAACGACCTCAATCCGCAGTTAGATTATAAGGCTGCTAAGGAAGATCCCTACCGCTTAAAGAAGAAAAGTGTGAGGGGTGGCTCGTGGAAAGACCCCGAATCCTATATCAGAAGTGCGTGGCGAAGCTGGGAATATCAAAACCAACCGCGCGCATACATCGGTTTCCGATGTGTAAGAAGCTTGGCTACAACAGCCACTGGCAAACCTCAAAAGCAAAAAAGCAAATGACATCCTACAGTAAATACAACATTGTCTATCGTCTACAAAAGTGGATGGATAGCGTTCCAGGACAAACGTTCCTCAACTATGCTTATAGCTGGGGCGCGTCTATCGTTATCCTTGGCACCCTTTTTAAACTAACCCACTTGCCTGGGGCTAACCTCATGCTCTTCTTTGGTATGGGAACAGAGGTTGTTGTGTTCTTCCTTTCGGCCTTTGATAGGCCTTTCGATAAAACGGCCGACGGCATGGACTTGCCTTCGCACGTGTCGGAAGAATATCTCGATGCCAACGAAAGCAAGGTTGCTAACAACGTTGCGCCAAATCAAACGCATACAAACGGCACCCAACAACAGGTAAACAGCGCCCAACAACAGGTTAACACCGCTCAACAACAGGTTAATACTCCCCTGCAACAAGCTAACGACGCTGTGGCTACAACGGTTGGAACGCCTAATGTTGCACAAAGTTCGCCTGCAATGGTTGAGGCTACACCCGCAATGGCTGCTCCACAAGCGTCACCAATGCTGGGAACTGTAGACGTGGCCGAGGCAACAAGCCGTTATATCGACGAACTGAACAAGCTTACCGAGACGCTTGAAAAGGTTAGTCAGCAAAGCGCACGCCTCACAAGAGACAGCGAAGAGATGGAAAACCTTAACCGAACGCTCACTGGTATTAGCAAAGTTTACGAAATGCAGCTCAAGAGTGCCAGTCAACAGATTGGTACTATCGACCAGATAAACGACCAAAGCCGACGCATGGCGCAACAGATTGAACAGCTAAACGCCATCTATGCCCGTATGATTGAGGCTATGACGGTGAACATGAAGATGCAAAACCCATAACCCAACGGCAGATGGCAATAAAGAAAAGGCCCATATCTCCGCGCCAAAAGATGATTAATCTGCTCTATGTGGTGCTCATGGCGATGCTGGCTCTCAACGTTTCTACCGAGGTGCTCGAGGGCTTCTCGGTGGTAGAAGATAGTCTTAAGCGCACCATTGCTGGCTCTACCAAGCAGAATAATGCACTTTACGACGTGTTCGCGCATCAGTTAAAGAGTAATCCCGAGAAGGTGAAAGCATGGTTTACTAAAGCCGAAGGGGTGCGAAAAGCTAGCGATTCGCTCTTCAATTTTGTGCAACAGCTTAAGGTGGATATCGTTCGCGAAGCCGATGGTAGTGATGCCGACGTGCGCAACATCGTGAACAAAGAAAATCTTGAAGCTGCTAGTCATGTGATGCTTGCTCCCATCGAGGGTAAGGGCCGAAAACTTTTCGAGGGCATAAACGCCTATCGCAACTATATCCTCAAGATGATTAACGACCCCACACAGCGAGACATCATCGCCCAAAACCTCTCTACCGAGATACCCAAGGGCAAACGCTCGATGGGTAAAAACTGGCAAGAATACATGTTTGAGAGCATGCCTGTGTCGGCCGCTGTTACGCTTTTGTCGAAACTTCAAAGCGATATACGCTACGCCGAAGGGGAAGTGCTGCACACGTTAGTGGCCAATATCGACATGAAAGATATTCGAGTGAACAAGCTCGATGCCTTTGTGATACCCGAAAAAACTACGCTTTACCCTGGCGAAACGTTCTCGGCTAGTATCGTTATGGCCGCAGTAGACTCTACGCAGCAGCCCGACATCTATATAAATGGTGCACGCGTGAACCTCAAGAATGGCAAATACGCCTTCACAGCAGGTGGAGTGGGGCAGCACTCGTTTGGTGGATATATCACCATGCGCAACGGTTCGGGCGAAGTGTTGCGCCGAAATTTCCTCCAAAAATACGAGGTTGTGGCCATGCCTACAGCCGCAACGGTGGCTGCCGACTTGATGAATGTGCTCTATGCAGGATATACCAACCCTATGAGTGTTAGCGTTTCGGGTATTCCACAAAATGCTATTAGCATGACCATGACGGGCGGAACGCTCACCAATAAAGGCAACGGACATTATGTGGCCGTGCCTTCGGCCGTGGGACGCGACGTTACTTTCAACATAACTGCCAACGATAAGGGTAAAGTTCGCTCCTTGGGGCAAGCTGTTTTCCATGTTCGTAAACTGCCCGACCCCACTGCTTTCATCGCCGTTGGCACCGATCGCTTTAAGGGTGGCGGTCTTGGCAAGGGCGCTTTGATGGGCGCAGGAGGCATAGAGGCGGCTATCGACGATGGCATCCTCGATATTCGTTTCCGCGTTCTAAGCTTCGAAACGGTGTTCTTCGATAACATGGGCAATGCCGTGCCAATGGCTTCGGCTGGTAATCAGTTCTCCGAACGCCAACGCGATGCCTTCCGTAAACTCTCGCGTGGTAAGCGTTTCTACGTTAGCAACGTGTCGGCCGTTGGGCCAGATGGCATAACACGCAAGCTGCCTCAAGCTATGGAGGTGATAGTGAAGTGACAAACGGGACGCTTAAGCAGGCTTTTCTGGCGGTAGGCCAGTAAACAATGACCAGTAAACCGCTGCTCTGCATCCCAACAACCAATGCAATTCAACAACAGATGATAAGATTAGTATTCGTAATTTTGATGTCGTGCTCCCTACAAGGGGCTTTCGCACAGCCTGCTGCACGCCGACAACAGCAACACAACACCGCCACTGGCAACGCCGATAACGTGAGTTTGCGGGCGCGCATATCCTTCCCCACCCAAAGCAAGATGGACGAGGATGTGGTTTGGAGGCGCGATATTTACCGCGAACTGAATTTAACCGAAGACGCCAACGCAGCATTGTACTATCCCGTTGAGCCCACCGACGGTCGCATGAACCTCTTTACCTATCTCTTTAAACTGGTGATGCGCGGACAAGTTAAGGCTTACGAGTATCGACTTGACGGTAACGAGAGCTTCGAAGACTCGGCGCGCGTGAAACCTTTGGCACTACTCGACAACTATCACATCTATTATGAACGTGTGGATGGACGAGTGCGCATCGATAATAGCGATATTCCTTCGCGCGAGGTTACGGCCTACTATATCAAGGAAAGCGCCTATTACGACCAAGCCACGGCAACTTTTCACACCAAGGTGTTGGCACTTTGTCCTATCATGAAGCGTCAAGACGATTTTGGCGATGCCACTACTTATCCGCTGTTTTGGGTGAAATACGACGACCTTGCACCTTTCCTTGCTAAGCAAATGGTGATGACAAGCAACCTCAATAATGCCGCAACGATGAGCTTGGCCGACTATTTCGCCACCAATAAGTATCGTGGAAAGATTTATAAAACCAATAATATGCTGGGACTAACGTTGGCGCAATATTGCAAAAACGACTCGGCTATGGCTAAAGAACAAAAACGTATCGAGGCCGAAATAGCGGCTTTTGAGAAAGGAATGTGGGGCGTGAAGAAACAACAAACCACGGATAGCCTAGCTTTTGCCACTAAGACGCGCAGTGGCGTGAAGGCTCCGCGAACCAACAGAAGGGCTACCATTGCCCCAACTACCAAAAAAGAAAAAACTACAACTAGCTCTAAGACAAACAGCGCACCCCGTATGTCGGTGAGAAGAGAACGACACTAACCGTGAATCGCACACGTTTGGACGCAACCGATAGCGCTCAATACGTGTATATTTGTTTAATTTAAAACTATTATTGTATGAAAAAGATGATGAAAATGGCTGTGCTTGTCGCAGCATTAACCTTGTCTGTGAATGCCAATGCACAAGTGAGATTGGGTGTTAAAGGTGGTATCAACACTTCGCAAGTGTCTATTAGCATAGACGACTGGAAGGCTGAAAACCGTATTGGATACTTCATCGGTCCTACCATCAAGTTTAACTTGCCCATACTTGGACTAGGAATGGATGCTTCTGCCTTGTACGAAAAACGAGAGGCTAAAGTTACTGGTCCTATGGGATTAGTCAATACGGTGGTGAAAAGCGAACAGGTGATTGTGCCTATCAACGCTCGCTTCTCCTTTGGACTTAGTGAATCGGCCGACATCTTTGTGTTTGGCGGTCCGCAAGTGGCTTTTAATTTGGGCAAACAAGAGCAAGAACTCATTCCCAAATTTGCCGATTGGACTTTGAAATCCTCTGCTTTCAGTGTTAATGTGGGTGCTGGTATCTTCTTAGCCAATCACCTTCAGGCCACTATTGGCTATAACATCGCACTGGGTTCTACGGGTGATGTTGTTTTCTCTGTAGACGGAATTAAAGAGACGCGTAAGAAATACGATGTACGCAACAATGTTTGGCAGTTGGGTGTGGCCTACTACTTCTAAGTTTCTGCCTCGCTGTCTAAATGGCTTGTGTTGCTTCTGCCCTGCTTCTTAGTAGGTGTAGGTCGCCATTCAAGCAATTATTAGCGCTAACGCTGGTTGTCGGCTGCTTTAAAGCAGTTGCTTCCAGCGTTTTTTTTGTTTTGGCTTTTAGTCTAATAGCTTGATGATGTCAACCATTAAGTACAATACCATTCTACGCTTTTGTAGAAAAACTCGTATTTGGGTTGATAACAAATGCTATTTTTGCACTTCCATATAGAAGTTATCAGTAGACAATAGCCACTATTTAAAAACCTTTGCTTCTCCCAGTTTGGCATAAAGAGATACGCCAGTTCGGGATAAGGATTTGCTTAGAAAAGTTCCAATTGCCTAGTCTTTT